>DATKBK010000154.1:0-3797 GCA_035514045.1 Steroidobacteraceae bacterium
TCGCGATCGACGCGCATGATGGACAGCGGCCGGCGCATGGGCACGGATGGATCCACCGTCACATGCACAAAGCTGCCGGCAGTGGCTCGCGCCGCGGTCTCGGGCGCCGCCAGCCGCATCACATACTGCTGGCCGGGAAAAGAGTCCTGCGCCAGCACGGCAGCATCTTCGACGAATATCGTGCCGCGATGTTCGCGTGACGCGGTTGCATAGGCCATGCTCAGCGTCCCTTCGTGACGGCCAGCACTTCGAGCACCGCCATGCGCACGGCCACGCCGTTAGCCACCTGTTCGCGGATCACCGACTGCGGGCCGTCGGCGACAGCGGATTCGATCTCCACCCCGCGGTTCATGGGCTGCGGGTGCATCACGATGGCATCGGGCTTAGCCAGCGCCAGGCGCTGCGCCGTGAGGCCGAACTCGCGGAAATATTCATCGCCCACCGGACTGGCCGCGTCGCCGAATCGCTCTTTCTGGATGCGCAGCATCATCACCACGTCCGCGCCCCCAATGCCCTGGGCGATATCGGTGCAGCGCGCGGCAGCGGTGAATTCCTCCGGCTCGGGCATCAGTGTTGGTGGCGCCACGATGCGCAGGTCGCCAGCGCCGAGGATGCGAAAGGCCTGGTACGCCGAGCGCGCCACGCGCGAATGCCGGATGTCCCCGACAATCGCGATGGACAGTGGATCGCAGCGGCCCTTCTTCTGCAGCACGGTCAGTGCATCGAGCAGCCCCTGGGTGGGATGCGATACATGCGCCTCGCCAGCCGACAGCACGCTCACATGCGGCGCCACATGCGCGGCCACCATGGCCGGCACGCCTACCTCGGCATCGCGCAGCACGAACACGTCAACGTGCAGGGCCTGCAGCGTGAAGATGGTGTCGAGCATGCTCTCGCCCTTGGCGCGCGACGACAACTCCATCTCGAGGTTGACCACCTCGGCACCAAGCCGCTTGGCCGCCAGCTCGAACGACACCCTGGTGCGCGTGGAGGGTTCGGTGAACATGTTGGCCACGGTCACGCCGGCCAGCGCAGCGGAGCGCGGCGCGGCCGCGCTGGGTCCGCGTGCATAGTGCTGCGCACGCTCCAGCAGCATTTCAAGCTCGGCACGCGACAGGTCTTCGAGCGTCAGCAGGTGTCGCAGGGTTCCGTTCGCGTGGCGCTGTGAGGTCATCTGGGCCGTCGGCAATTCAAGGCTGTTGCACCAGCCAGCTCGCAAGCATCACTGCTGCGGCGGCGCTGTCGATGTCCCCCTTGTGCACGCGCCGTCGCCGCTGGCCCGAGGCGCGCTGCTCGCGCAGCAGGCTCTGGGCCGCGGTCGAGGAGTAGCGTTCGTCGCTGCGCTCGACCACCAGGGCGTAGCGATCTCGCAGCGCCTGCGCGAACGCGTCGGCGCTGGCGGCCATGCTGCCGGGGGAACCATCGTCATTATACGGGGCGCCGACCACCAGCAGGTCCGGACCGAGCGCGCGCAGCTGCAGATCGATGGCGGTCCAGTCAGGGCCGCTCGTATGGTGGACCACGGTTGCCAGGGGGGTGGCGCTGCGGGTCAGGGTATCCCCGCTGGCCAGACCGATGCGTTTGAGGCCGAAATCAAAAGCCAGGACCAGCCTGGTCTTCACGCGTGCCCGGCGCGCGGGCTCACCTGGGAGACATCCACGCCCAGCGAGCGCCAGGCGGCGGGCCAGCGCTCTTCATAGGGCAGGTCGAACAGCACCGCATCACTCACCGGCAGGGTGAGCCAGGAGTTTTCGCGCAGCTCGCGCTCGAGCTGGCCCTCTTCCCACTGCGCGTAGCCCAGCGCGATGAAGGCGTTGTCGGGACCGGAACCACTGGCCATGGCCGCCAGCACGTCGCGGCTGGTGGTGACCTGGATGTGGTCGGAAATGCGATGGGTGGATTCCCAGCTGCCACCCGGGCGATGCAGCACGAAGCCGCGGTCCTGGTGCACCGGGCCGCCCCGCAACACGATCTGCTCCGCCACCGCGGGGGCATCGGCGGGCAGCTTCATCTGCACCAGTACTTCGGACAGCCGCATCGACAGTGGCTTGTTCAGCACAATGCCCAACGCGCCGCGACTGCCGTGCTCGCAGATGAGGGTGACCGTCTGGGCGAAGTGCGGATCCTCCAGGCCAGGCATGGCCACCAGAAGCTGGTTGGTCAGGGTGCCTTCTTGGGACATGTTTCCAAGTATGGGGGTGCGCTGCGCCGGTCTCAAGGAAGCCCATCAATGTTTGGCGCAACCGAAAAATCAGGGCAGGGTGACCGCCGTGCCGGCCGGCTGCCCGCCTTCGAAACGCCATTCGTACGCAAAGCGCAGGCTGCGGTAATCGCGCGCCAGTTCGGGCGGAAATGGGTCGAAAGGGCTGGCAAGTTGCAGGATATCCCGCGCCGCCTCATCCAGCGCCGGATGGCCGCTGCTGCGCTGGATGGTGGCGCTGCGCAGCCGGCCGTCATTGTGGATGGCAACCTCCAGCACCAGGCTGCCGGATTCCCCGCGCAACCGGGCCGAGGCCGGGAAATTCAGCGTACCCACCTGCTCCACGCGCCGGCGCCAGCCATCCAGGTAGGGCGCCAGCCGCGAAGCCCGCGTATCGGGCGAAATATAGAGCTGCTCGCGGTTTTCGCCGCGCAGCCGCAGCGCGTCCTCCCCGGCCAGCAGCTGCTCCAGTTCCTGCTGCGACAGCAGCAGTTCCGGTTCGGGCACCGCTTCGATCTGGATGGTGGACAGGCTGGGCACCGCGGTGGTCAACAACTGCTCCTCGAGGCGATCGAGGCGCTGCTGCTGGCTGGCCTCGGTTGCAGTCTGCGGCGTCGTGCCCGGCAGTTCGGCGGTCAGTCGATCGCGCGTGTTGCCGGAGCCTTCCTGGCTGCGCTGGGCGATGTAGGCAGCGTCGTCATTGTCGCTCGCCTCGGGCAGTTCTTCGGATACCAGCAGAACCTCCAGGCCGCGCGGTATGTCGCTGCGGCTGCCGGGCGCCGTGAACGTCACGCCCAGCAGCACCAGCCCATGCAGCAGGGCGGCCAGCACCAGCATCGCGTACAGCCGGTCGCGCGTCGCGCGGCCCTCGCCCTCGTCGGTGCGCCGGCGCCGCAGGCGCAGCGGTGCCAGCAGGGGGTCGGAAGCTGCGGATGCCGCCGGTCCCGTCATTCAGGGCCGGCTGGCGCGATGCGCGGCCAGGTGACGATCCACCGCGTCGATGAACAGGCCCGCAATGTCGGTGCCGAAGGCGCGATCGATCTCGCGCACCCCGGTGGGGCTGGTGACATTGATCTCGGTGACGAAGCCGCCGATCACATCCAGGCCCACGAACAGCATGCCGCGCGCGGCAAGCTTGGGGCCGATGGCGGCCACCAGCTCGCGCTCCCGCTCGTTCAGCGGCCGCGCCACCCCGGTGGCCCCGGCGGCGAGATTACCGCGGTTGTCATCGCCCGCCGGCATGCGCGCCAGCGCATAGGGCGCTGGCTGCCCGTCGATCACCAGCACCCGGGTGTCGCCGCTGCTGACGATCTCGGGCAGGTACTTCTGCATCATCGCGAAGCGCGTGCCATTGGCGGTGAGCGTCTCGCACACCACGCCGAAATTCCGCTCGCTGCGCTCGACCACGAAGATCGAGCGTCCGCCCATGCCATCCAGCGGCTTGACCACCACGCGCCCGAACTCGCGTGCGAAGGCACCCATCGCCGCCATGTCGCGGGTCACCAGCGTGGGCGCGCAGACTTCGGGGAACCAGGCCGTGTAGACCTTCTCGTTCATGTCCCGCAGGCCCTGCGGCCGGTTCACCACCAGCGCACCG
>DATKBK010000155.1:0-2745 GCA_035514045.1 Steroidobacteraceae bacterium
ACCCACGTACTCGATCAGGCGCGTGCCCTTGAGGATGTCGCGCCGTGCGAAACTGCCGTAGCCATGCACGGGCGAGTTGCGCACGATGATCCACTTGTTCTTCGGCGCGCGTCCGGTGCGCTTCTTTGCGGTTGTGGTTGCCATGGGTCAGACCGCGACCGGTGCCTTGATGGGCGCATGATGCTGGTAGTTCACGAACTCGATGTCCTCCGCTTGGTAATCGAACAGGCTGGCCGGCCGGCGATGCAACTTGAGCCGCGGCGCCGGCAGCGGCGTGCGCGTCAGTTGCAGGTCGGCCTGCTCCAGATGATTGAGATACAGGTGGCAGTCGCCACCCGTCCACACGAATTCCCCCGGCGCAAGGTCGCATTGCGCGGCGACCAGGTGCGTGAGCAGCGCATACGAGGCGATATTGAAGGGCACGCCGAGGAACACGTCGGCGCTGCGCTGATAGAGCTGGCACGACAATCTGCCCCCGGTGACGTAGAACTGGAACAGCGCATGGCAGGGCTGCAACGCCATCTGCGACAACTCGCCCACGTTCCAGGCGCTCACCACCAGGCGGCGCGAATCCGGATCACGTCGCAGTGTGGCCAGCACCTGCCCAAGCTGGTCGATATGGCTGCCGTCGGCAGCGCCCCAGGCGCGCCACTGCCGGCCATACACGGGCCCCAGCTCGCCCTGCGCGTCGGCCCATTCATCCCAGATGGTGACGCCATGCTGGCGCAGATAGGCCACGTTGGTCTCGCCGCGCAGGAACCACAGCAGTTCATGCACCACCGAGGGAAGGTGTACGCGCTTGGTGGTGACCAGCGGAAACCCCGCGGCCAGGTCAAAGCGCAGCTGCGGACCGAACAGCGACAGGGTGCCGGTACCGGTGCGATCGCCCTTGGCTGCGCCCTGCTCGCGAACCGCGCGCAACAGCTCGAGGTAGGTCTTCACGCCGCCGCGTAGTTGCCGGACGGACGTGGACGCTGCGCCGCGCGCAACATCAGCCCGGCGCCGATCAGGATCAACGGCAGCGACAGCAGCTGGCCCATCGTGAACCAGTCGCCGGCCAGATAACCGATCTGCAGGTCGGGCAGGCGAATGAATTCGACCAGGAACCGGACCGTCCCGTACCACAACAGGCCGAGTCCCAGCAACACGCCGGCGGGCCGCGGCCGCCGCGCAAACCAGTACAGCAGCAGCGCCAGGGCCAGACCCTCAAGCGCTGCCTCGTACAGCTGCGTGGCGTGCCTGCCGATCAGCTCACCGGTGGTGGGATCCGGCACCAGGAACCCCCACCTGAAATCCGTGGGCGCTCCCCACAGCTCGTTGTTGATGAAGTTGCCCACGCGCACGGCAAAGATGCCGATGCCGGGCAGCGGTGCGCAGAAATCCAGCACATCGAGCATGCGGCGGCCCTGGCTGCGCCCATACAGCATCAGCGCCAGGATCGTGCCCAGCAGTCCGCCGTGGAAGGACATGCCGCCCTCGTGGATCTTGACCGGGTAAAGCCAGTCTTCCCGCAGCAGCTCGGGCGTATAGGGCAGCACATACAGCAGCACGTAGCCGATGCGCCCGCCCACGATCACGCCCAGCATCGCCCAGAAGATCATGTCGTCGACCTGCGCGGCCTTCCAGGTACTGCCCGGCCTGGCCGCCTGCCGCCGCGCCAGCCACCAGGCCGCGGCGAATCCGACCACGTACATGATGCCGTACCAGTGGATACGGACCGGACCGAGGGCCAGCGCTACCGGATCGATGTTCGGGTATTCAAGCATGCGGGCGTGATTCTACCGGCAAACGCGCGCGAACAAGGCTTTCAGATAGCGTGTCTCTGGCATCGCCGGGTGCACGGGATGATCGGGCGACTGTCCGCCCGCAGCGATCACCGCCAGCTGCACGCCGGCGCTCTGGGCTGCCGACTGCAGCAATGCGGGGAAATGCGCGGCTGGCAGATGCCAGGAACACGAGCAGCTCACCAGCAACGCCTCGTCGGCGGCAAGCTTCAGCGCCAGCTGATTGAGCTTGCGATAGGCCGCCTCGCCCTTGGGCAGATCCTTGCGCCGCTTCACGAACGCGGGTGGATCCACCACCAGCACATCGAAGCGCTGGCCTTCGGCGTGCAGCTCGGCAAGCACGTCGAAGGCGTCGCCGCGCCGGGTCTGAAGCTGCAGGCCGTTCAGCGCCGCATTCGCGATCGCGGCTTCGAGCGCGGGGGCAGAGGAATCCACGCACAGCGCCGCCGACGCGCCACGGGCCAGCGCCGATAAGCCCCAGCCACCCACGTAGCTGCACACGTCCAGCACCCGCGCACCGGCGGGCAGAAAACCCCGCAGCAAAGCCCGGTTCGCCGTCTGGTCATAGAACCAGCCAGTCTTCTGCCCGCCCGCGAGCGGGGCGTGGAAGCGCAATGCGCCCTCGTTGACCTCCACCGACTCCGGCGGCCGGCCGTCGGCGCAAACGACCTCGTGCGGCAGGCCTTCAAGGTCCCGCGCCCCGCCATCGTTCTTCCACACCAGCAGCCGTGGCTGCAGCCGTTCGCGCAGCGCAGCCTCGATCTGCTCCCGCCGCTGTTCCATGGCCAGGGTGGCAATCTGCCCGACCAGCACGTCGCCGAACCGGTCCACCACCAGGCCAGGCAGTCCGTCGGACTCGCCATATACAAGGCGGTAGTGGGCCCCGCCGCAGTAGCGTTCGCGCAGTGCCAGGGCCGACTTCAGGCACGCGGCGAACAGCGCCGGGCCGATGGGCAGGGTC
>DATKBK010000156.1:0-6423 GCA_035514045.1 Steroidobacteraceae bacterium
CAAACTCGTTGTTGGCCGAATGCACCAGCCCCAGCACGCGCAGGCCCTGCGCATGGTAGAACTCAAGCAGCGTCGGATCGGTGGTCAGCGGTGACGCATTCTCCATGCTGATGAACACCACGCGCCGGCCGGCCGAAGCGATGCGCCGTGCATCATCGGGCGTGAGCGCCAGCTCGAACTGGTCCGGATGCGCGGCCAGCATGCGGTTGAGCTGGATCAGCCGCTTCAGGCCATGGTCGCGTGCCACCCGGTTGTCGGCGGCGCTGCGGCCGCGCTGTGCGGTGTAGATCACCCACAGCCCGCCATCGAGGCCGCCCTCGCGCATGCGCGGCAGATCGACCTGGCTGGTGCCGTCGCCGGGTGCGTGCCGCTCGAGGATGTCCCATTCCGGATCGTCGAACATCGCCGGCGTATCGAGGTGGCTGTCGAGCACCAGGATGCGCTCATGCAGCGCGCGCGCCGCGTCGGAGACTGCAGCGGCATGCAGCGAGGGCGCAGTCGCCAGGGCAAGGGCCGATGCCAGCAGCAGGATCTTGAACTTCATGCGCGACTCTCTACTTACGTGCTGTTCCGTATGCGAACGGCGGCGCTGTGCGGCCCCGCGAATCGTGCGACTGGATCGTGCGCCAATGCACGGTTCACATATTCCAGTTTGCCATATAGTCTGGACTCTTCCCGAACCGCAAGCCTGTTGAACCATGCGAGCTGTCCTACGCGCCAAACCGCTGCGAACTCTCCTGCTGTCGCTGATCATCACTGCGCTGGCCGGGCTGGCGCTGCCGGCCCGCGCCGGCGAGGACAGCATCCCGTTCCCCGCCGAACTGCAGAAGGATGTGGATTTCTGGATCCGCGTCTACACCGAGATCACCACCGCCCAGGGTTTCCTGCACGACGAGCGTGACCTGTCCATCGTCTATCGCAAGCTGGATTTCGATCGCGACATCCAGCCCAGGGTGCGACGCGATGCGATGGATGTCGAGCGCAAGAAGATCGAGAGCATGCTCAAGCGCCTGGCTGCAGGTGCGAGCACCCTCAGCGAAGAGGAAGATCGGATCAAGGAGGCCTTCGGCGCCAGCGGCACGCCCGCTCGCTTCCGCGAAGCCGCAGGTGGCGTGCGCTTCCAGCTGGGTCAGGCCGATCGTTTTCGCGCCGGCGTGGAGCGCTCGGGTATCTGGGAGGGGCACATCGCCCAGACCTTTGCCGACCTGGGCCTGCCGCCGGAGCTGGCGGCGCTGCCGCATGTGGAATCCACCTTCGATCCCACCGTCTACTCCAAGGTCGGTGCCGCCGGCATGTGGCAGTTCATGCCCGAAACCGGCAAGCGCTACCTGCGCATCGACGAGGCAGTGGATGAGCGCATGGATCCGTTTCGGGCCACCGAGGCCGCCGCGCAGCTGCTCGACTTCAACTATCGCCTGCTCGGCAGCTGGCCGCTGGCGCTGACTGCCTACAACCACGGCGCCGCCGGCATGCGCCGGGCCCGCGATGCGATGGGTACCACCGACATCGCCGTCATCGCACGCAAGTACAAGAGCGCGAGCTTCGGTTTTGCCTCACGCAATTTCTATGTGTCCTTCCTCGCGGCGCTGACCATCGATCGCAACCCGGAGCAATATTTCTCCGACCTCAACCTGCGCCCCGAGATGGTGTATGTCGAGGTCGAGATGCCGGCCTATGTGCCGGTGGAAGCGCTGCAGCGAAGCCTCGGCGTCGATCGCACGCTGCTCGCGCAGCTCAATCCGGCGCTGCTGCCCGCGGTGTGGGAAGGCCGCCAGCACGTGCCCAAGGGTTACCGCCTGCGCCTGCCACCATCGGCCGGGCAATTGACCACGCAGCAGGTGGCGCTGCGGGTGGACGAGAAGGACCAGTTTCCCGGCCAGCCGCGGCCGCGTACCTATCGCGTGCGCTCTGGCGACACGCTCAGCGGCGTGGCCGCGCGGCATGGACTGACGGCGAGCGCGCTCGCGAGCCTCAATGGTCTCTCCAGCCAGGCCATGCTGAAGATCGGACAGAATCTGCGCCTGCCGCAGGGCGCCCCGGCGACCCCGGTGGCAGCCATCGCGGCCGTCATCGAGGCGGGTGAGCCGGGTGCGGTGGCAGCCGCCACTGCGCCACCGCCGCCGCCGCCACCGCCGGCACCGGCACCAGCGCCGGCACCGGCACCGGCACCTGAGCAAATTGCCGAAACGCTCGAGGCGCAGCGCGAAGAGTCGCGACTCATCGCCAGAGCCCGTCAGCTCGCCGACAACACCGAACCGGTCACCGCCGTCGAGGCGCTGGAAGCGGGTCCGTCGCTGGGGCCGGGCGGGGCGGTGGCGCGTGCCGCCGAATCGATCAACCTGCACATCGCGGAGGACGGCAGCATCCGCGTCGCCGCCGAAGAGACCATCGGCCACTACGCCGACTGGCTGGGCGTGCCGGCAAGCCGCGTGCGCAGCCTCAACGGCCTGTCCGTGCAGAGTGCGGTGCCGCTGGGGCGCAGCCTCAAGCTGGATTTCACCAAGGTCCCACGAGAGGCTTTCGAGGCGAAGCGACGCAGCTACCACGAGGAGTTGCAGGCGGCCTTCTTCACCGGCCACCGCATCACCGGCACGCGGGTCTACGTGACCCGCGGCGGCGATTCATTGTGGAACATCGCCCAGCGCCATGGCGCGCTGCCCACCTGGTTGGTGCTGCAATACAACCCGGACATCGACTTCGCGGTGTTGCGCACGGGCCAGGAGATCGTCATCCCGAAGGTCGAGGCCGCAACCCCGGCCTGAAGGCCTCGCGCCACTGTGACGGACCTTGCGGCGGTCCTGCGGCAGGCACCCTATAATCCGTAGCCAGGCAATGGTTGAAACCTCTATCCACTCGATCGGCCGCTTCCGGGTACAGGCCCTGTTCCTGGCCGCAATGCTGGGCGCGGCCCTGGTCTCCGGCGGCGCCCGCGCCGACTCCGCCGTCGCGCAGGTAGTCAACCAGCCCATGCCGCTGACGGCCATGCCCACGGTGACGCGGGTGGTGGTGTACAAGTCGGCCCGGCGCATGGAACTGCTCAACGGCGACCAGGTGCTGCGCAGCTACCGCGTCTCGCTGGGCCTGCAGCCGCGCGGCCACAAGGAGCGCGAAGGCGATTTCCGCACGCCCGAGGGGCGCTACTACCTGACGCGCCGCAATCCGCGCAGCGATTTCTTCCTGTCGATCCAGGTGTCCTACCCCAATGATCGCGATGTGACGCGCGCGCGCAGCAATGGCTGGGAGCCGGGCGGGGCGATCATGATCCACGGCATGCCCAACCGCCTGAGGCAGGAGCTGGACTATTACACCCGCGACTGGACCGACGGCTGCATCGCCGTGTCGAACTCCGACATGGTCGAGATCTGGCTGTTCACCAACAGCGATACGCCGATCGACATCCTGCCCTGACGGGGCGGGACAACCGGACCACTCTTGGAAGCCGTAGTCGACCTGCCCGAAGTCGTGGACGCCAGCGTCGGGCCGCGCGGCAGCCTCGAGATGCTGTCGCAGTCCGAGATCGACATGCTGCTCAACTCCGAGTCCGGCGGTATCCACCCGCTGTTCCGCAAGTGCGCGCTGGCGGTGCTGAACTCCGGCAGCGACCAGGACAACGCCAAGGAGCTGTTCGAGCGGTACCGCGACTTTGACGTGAAGGTGGTGCGCCACCCGTGGGGCATCCGGCTGGAGATCAGCAACGCCCCGGCCGGCGCCTTTGTCGACGGGCAGATGATCCACGGCATCAAGGAGCACCTGTTCGCGGTGCTGCGCGATGTGGTGTATATCGCCCACGAGATCGAGCAGATGGGCCGCTTCGATCTGGCTGACGGTGCCGGCATCACCAATGCCGTATTCCACGTGCTGCGCAATGCGCAGGTGCTGAACCGCAAGATCCGCCCCAATCTGGTGGTGTGCTGGGGCGGGCATTCGATCGGCGAGGCCGAGTACCAGTACACCAAGAAGGTCGGCTACGAGATGGGCCTCAGGGGCCTCGACGTGTGTACCGGCTGTGGCCCGGGCGCGATGAAGGGGCCGATGAAGGGTGCCACCATCGGCCATGCCAAGCAGCGCAACGCCTACGGCCGCTACGTCGGCCTGACCGAGCCCGGCATCATCGCAGCCGAGCCGCCCAATGCCATCGTGAACCAGCTGGTGATCATGCCGGACATCGAGAAGCGCCTCGAGGCCTTCGTGCGGCTGGCCCATGCGGTGGTGGTGTTTCCCGGTGGCGTGGGCACCACCGAAGAAATCCTCTATCTGATGGGCCTGCTGCTCGATCCGGCCAACGAAGCGCAGGCACTGCCGGTAATCCTCACCGGGCCTGAGTCCAGTGCCGGATATTTCGAGCAGATCCGCCGCTTCCTCGAGGCGGCGGTGGGGCCCGCGGCGATGGAGCGGATCCGGATCATCATCGGCGATCCGGCCGCCGTGGCGCGGCTGCTGGTGCAGGACGTGGCGCGGGTGCGCAGCCAGCGACGCTCCAGCCGCGACTCCTATGCCTTCAACTGGCTGCTGCGCATCCCGGCGGACTTCCAGCATCCCTTCGTGGTCTCGCACGAGAGCATGCGCGCGCTGCAGCTGCACCGCGATCTGCCGTCGCATCTGCTGGCGGCCAACCTGCGGCGCGCGTTCTCCGGCATTGTGGCCGGCAATGTGAAGGAACACGGCATCGCCGCCATCGAGCAGCACGGCCCGTTCGAGATCAGCGGCGACCCTGCCCTGATGCGACTGCTGGATGAACTACTGGGCGCGTTTGTAGTCCAGGGCCGCATGAAGCTGCCAGGGTCGGTTTATCAACCCTGTTACCGCATCGTGGCGTGACGCAGTTCCTGTCGATTTAACCGCCCTTCTCCCTACGCTGTGATGGCACGGTAGTTAAAGAGAAGGGCGGTGGCCTTATGTCGATCAGCGAAGCGCAGGGTGAGGAACTGGCCACCACGGGTGAACGCCCCGGGCCGGGTTCCACCGAGCTGTACGCAGAATGGGCAGCCCGCCTGCAGCGCGGCCGCGGCCGGCACGCCGCCATCAGCCGCAACGTGAACACCTGGTCGAATTACAAGAGCTGGTCGGACAAGGTCCGCCAGTCCTGGGAATCCGACGTCAGCCCCGCCAAGAAGCCGAAGTAGCCCATGGAGCGGCTGCTGCTGGTGTGGGATGAGCTGGACGACTGGATGGTGCTGGGCCTGCACGCCCTGGGCGGATTGCGTTACCTCTTGAAATAGCCCCCGGCGGCCCTATCCTCGTGCGGCGTTTCCGCTGCAACGAGAGTGACCGGGCCCCATGTCTGAGACCGCCGCCGAAACCCTCGGATTCAAGGCCGAGGTGCGTGAGCTGCTGAAGCTCATGATCAATTCCCTGTACAGCCACCGCGAGATCTTCCTGCGGGAGCTGATTTCCAACGCCTCTGACGCCAACGACAAGCTGCGCTTCCTCGCCATCGCCGATCCGGCGCTGGCGGGCGATGAGCGCGAGCTGGCCGTATGGGTGACCCCCGACGAGAAGGCCGCCACGCTGGCCATCCGCGACAACGGCATCGGCATGACCCGCGATGAGGCGGTGACCCACCTGGGCACCATCGCCAAGTCCGGCACGGCCGAGTTCGTCAGTCGCCTCTCCGGCGATGCGCAGAAGGATTCGCAGCTGATCGGCCAGTTCGGGGTTGGCTTCTATTCGGCCTTCATCGTCGCCAGCAAGGTCGAAGTGCTCAGCCGCAAGGCAGGTGAACCGTCCGCCAGTGGCGTGCGCTGGGTGTCCTCTGCCGATGGCGACTACACCGTCGAGACCGTCGAGCTGGCGCAGCGCGGCACCACGGTGATCCTGCACCTGAAGGACGAGGCGAAGGAGTTTGCCGACCCCTGGCGGCTGCGCTCGCTGGTACGCCGCTACTCCGACCACCTGGCCTTTCCGGTCCACATGCCGAAGCAGGGCGAGGCCAGCCTCGACTACGAGCCCGTCAACCAGGCCCGGGCCCTGTGGACGCGGCCGCGCACCGAGGTCACCGACGACGAATACCGCGAGTTCTACGGCCACATCTCGCACGACAGCGAACCGCCGCTGGCCTGGAGCCACAACAAGGTCGAGGGCAAGCGCGAATACACCAGCCTGCTGTACCTGCCGGCCCACGCGCCCTTCGACCTGTGGCAGCGCGACGCAGCCCGTGGCCTGAAGCTGCATGTGAAGCGCGTGTTCATCATGGACGACGCCGAGCAGTTCCTGCCGCTGTACCTGCGCTTCATCAAGGGCGTGCTCGATTCCTCCGACCTGCCGCTCAACGTGTCGCGCGAGCTGCTGCAGCGCGATCCTGAGGTAGAGGCCATGAAGGGGGCGCTCACCCGGCGTGCGCTGGACCTGATCGCCAGGGTGGCCAGGGACGACCCGGAGAAGTACGCCGGATTCTGGAAGGAATTCGGACCGGTGTTGAAGGAA
>DATKBK010000157.1:0-14823 GCA_035514045.1 Steroidobacteraceae bacterium
GTGAGGGCAGCATCACTTACTGCGGCGAGCGCATCGACGGCATGGCGCCGCATCGCATCGTGCAGCGCGGCCTGTGCCACGTGCCCGAGGGGCGCATGGTGTTCGGCAACCTGACGGTGCGCGAGAACCTTGCCATGGGCGCCTACCTGCAGCGCGACCAGGCCAGGGTGCGGCGCGAGCGCGACTACGTGTTCGGCATATTCCCGCGCCTGGCCGAACGCGAGAAGCAGCTGGCCGGCACGCTCTCCGGTGGCGAGCAGCAGATGCTGGCCATCGGCCGCGCGCTGATGGGCGCACCGAAGTTCCTGATGCTCGACGAGCCCTCGCTGGGCATTGCACCGCTGCTGGTGAAGGCCATTTTCGCGCAGATCCGCGAGATCAACCGCGACCGGGGCATCACCATCCTGCTGGTCGAGCAGAACGCCAACCTGGCGCTGGAAATCGCCAGCCATGGCTTCGTGCTCGAAACCGGGCAGGTGCTCCTGGAAAACGACTCGGCGACGTTGCGCGCCGACTCGCGGGTGCGCAGCGCCTATCTGGGTGGCTGAGCTGCCGATGGCGGGGGACGACAGGGGCGCGCCACGGCGATTCGGCGTAGGGCTGGACTTCGGTACCTCGAACTCGGCGGCCGCCTGGTTCGATGGCGAGCGACTGCAGCGGGTGGTGCTGGAGCACAACGGACCCATCCTTCCTACCGCCATCCACCTCGACCGTGCCTACACCGCGCTGGTCGGCAGCGCCGCCATCGAGCGCTACGTGGAAGAGAACCGTGGCCGGCGGGTCGAACTGGTGGCCGAGGTGCTGGGCGAATCCGCCGCCAGTGTCGGCGGCAATTCCACCGGCGAAGATATCTCGCGCCTGCAGACCGAGCGCCACACGGTGTATGGACCGCTGTACGACCGGACGCTGCCCGGTCGATTGTTCCTGGGCCTGAAGCGCCTGCTGGGCGATCCCGAGATCGAGCGGCTGACCGTGTTCGACCGTCAGTACCGCCTGGTGGCGCTGCTTACGCCCATCCTGCAGCACATCCGCGCGGAACTTGAGCGCGAACTGTCGCATCCGCTGCCCGCGCTCCACGCCGGCCGGCCCGTCACCTTCGAAGGCCGCACCGGCAGCCGTGACGCCACTGCCGTGGCACGGCTGCGCGAGGCCTACGAGCACGCGGGCCTGGCAGTGGCGGAGTTCTATCCCGAGCCCGTGGCCGCCACGCTGTCGTGGCTGCACAGCGCGCGCCGCCTGGACCGCGGCGTGGCGCTGACGGTGGATTTCGGCGGCGGCACACTGGATCTGGCTGCCGTGCGCTTTGACGGCCAGAAATTCCAGGTGCTGGCCACGCAGGGCATGGCGCTGGGCGGGGATCGCATCGACCAGCTGATCTTCGCGCAGATGCTGTTTCCGGAGCTGGGCAAGGGCGAGCGCTGGGTGCGCGATGTGGACGGGCGCGAGATCGACACCTTGTTTCCCTTCGATGAGTTCGAGCCCAGCCTCATCAACTGGCCCACCACCTTCCTGCTCAACCAGAACCAGACCCGCGCCATGGTGGTGGACCGCCTCGCGCGCGGCGGGCCCGGAGCCGCCAAGTTCCAGCGCTTGCTCGATCTCATCAGCTTCAACTACAGCTACAACTGCTTCCAGGCCATCCGCCGCGCCAAGGTCGAGCTGTCCTCGCAGCTGCAGACCAGCATCGACATCCCCGAACTCAATCTCAATGTAGCCTTCAGCCGGTCGCGCCTGGATGACATCCTGGTGCCCGTGCTTGCCCGTGCGCGCGAGTGCATTGATGCACTGTTGCAGCGGGCGCGGCTGGCCCCGGCTGACGTCGACGTGGTGATCCGTACCGGCGGCAGTTCCGAGATCGTGGCGGTGCGCGCGCTGCTGGAACGGCAGTTCCCGGGGCGCGTCGAGGGTCACGATCCATTCACCAGCGTGGCGTGCGGGCAGGCAATCGCGAACTGGCAGGGACTGCACCACCGCCTGTGACCTTGCGGATCTCTGGACGCGCGCTCAGCGCCGGCGGTACTGTAGCGGCCGGGGTGCCTGCCCCGCCTCCAGGGAATGAGCCAGGTCTCATGAGCAATTCGGACGTCTACCACGACGGCATGCGCGAACTGCAGGACCTGCGCGACACCCGCCGTATTGCCGACCGGCTGGCCGAGGTCACTCTGCGTCAACGGTTCACCGACGAGGACCGTGCCTTCATCGAACGCAGCCGGATGTTCTTCCTTGCCACCGCCGCCGCCGATGGCAGCCCGGATTGCTCCTACAAGGGGGGCGCGCCGGGCTTCGTGCGCGTGTCGGACAGCGCCGCACTGGAGATCCCCGACTACGACGGCAATGGCATGTATCGCAGCTGGGGCAATGTGCGGGTGAACCCCCGGGTCGCGCTGCTGTTCATCGATTTCGAGTCGCCGCGGCGCCTGCGTGTGAATGGCACTGCGCAAATCATCCTCGATCCTGCCCGGTGCGCGGCTTTCCCGGGCGCGGTGTTCATGGTGCGGGTGCAGGTGGAGCACATCTTTCCGAACTGCCCGCGCTACATCCACCGCATGCAGCTGCTCGAAGAATCCCCGTATGCCCCCCGCGCTGGATACACAGCGCCGATACCGGCCTGGAAGACCTTCGAGGCGTTTCGCGACGCATTGCCCGACCGCGACCGGTAGCCGGCCATGGGGTGCCGGCCCGCACGCACTGCGGGTCAGGGGCACGGCGGACCAGGCTGACCACTGGGACGCAGGAGCGGCGTAGACTGATCGCCTGGATGTGTTCCGGAACCGGGGGGTGCAGGCCGATGGACGACGAACGCCAGGCGTTCTTCTACAACCATCCAGATCCGATGTGGGTCTTCGACATGGAGACCCTGCGCTTTCTCGACGTGAATTCCGCGGCCGTGTCCCACTACGGCTACACGCTGGAAGAGTTTCTCGCAATGACGATCGCGGACATCCGCCCGCCGGAAGACGTGCCGGCGCTGCGTGTCGTCGTCTCTTCCCGGTCCGCGGGCGGGGAACCACTGTTTGTCCGCCACCGGGTGAAGTCGGGCCGGATCATCAGCGTCTACCTCTCCGACCACGAGTTGCAGTTTCGTGGCCGCAGGGCGCGGCTGATCTGCGCGCGCGACGTCACCCGCCTGGTCGAGCTGGAGCGCGAGCACGCCGAGGCCCTGGCGCGCGAGGAGGAGGCCCGCCAGGCATCCGATCGGATTGCGCAGCGCTTCCAGTCGCTGTTCGCCGCCGTGCCGGGCAAGTTCCTGGTGCTGGAGCCCGACGGATTCGAGATCCTCGCGGTGAGCGATGCCTACCTGCAGGCTACTCGAACCTCCCGCGACAACCTGGTCGGTACCCAGCTGTTCGGCAGCCTGGGCAAGGACAAGACCGATCGGGCGCCCGCGGCCGTGCGCAACCTGCTCCAGTCGCTCGAGCGCGTGGTTGCCACGCGGCGGCCAGATCGTATGGATGTGCAGGCCTTTCCCGTCACTCTCGCGCAGGTACCGGGCGCAGCGATGGAGATGCGCTACTGGTGTGTGGTGAATGCGCCGGTGCTCAATGCAGATGGCCGGATTGCCTACATCTTCCACAAGGTGGAGGACGTCACCGAGCTGGTGCGCAAGGGCGGCGTTGATTCGAAGGACCTGCCGGTGTTGCTCGATGCTCCCGATGCGTTCGAGCTGGCGCTGCGCACGCGCGAGCTCAAGGACCGGACGCTGCAACTGGAGGCCCAGGTAGCCGAGCTGCGCAAGGCGCAGGAGCTGCTGGCGATGGCCACCTGGACGCTGGACCTGAACACCGGCCGCATCACCGTATCGCACAACTTCCACCCTCTGTTGGGCACGGTGCCGGAGCTCTTTGCGCTGACGTTCGAAGGTTATCTGTCGCTGGTGCACCCCGAGGATCGCGACGAGATGCGTGCCAGCCTCGCCGCGTTGGGCAATGCCGACGCGTCGCTCTACCATATCCGCCAGCGCATCATCCGTCCCGCCGACGGCAGGACCATGCACCTGTTCGTGGTGGGCGAGTTCCACCCGGCCACAGCCGGCCGCGTGCTCACCTGCATCGCGCAGGATGTCACTGCGCAGGTCGAGGCGACGCAGGAGTTGAACAAGATGGCCGCGCTGGCGCGGATCGCCAACCACGCCGCACGCCTCGGCGGATGGCGCTACGAAGTGGCGACTGCGCGGCTCACCTGGGAGGCGCAGACCTACGCGATCTATGGTCTGGCCCCCGGTTCGGAGCCGACCATCGACATTGCGATGGCCCACTTCGCACCGGAGTTTCGCGACCGGATCCGCGAAGTATTCAGCCGCTGCGTGGAGGTAGGTGAGCCGTACGACGAGCTGACGCAGTTCGTCGGGGCCTCCCAGCGGCGCATCTGGGTGCGGGTGATCGGTGAAGCCGAGCGCGACGAGGGCGGCCGCGTGGTGGCGGTGCAGGGCGCCTTCCAGGACGTCGACGACCTCGTGCGTGTCCAGCACGAGGCGCAGGCACTTTCGCGCACACTGGCTGCGACGCTCGAGAGCATCTCCGATGCGTTTTTCACTCTCGACCAGGAGTGGCGCTTCACCTACCTGAACTCGCAGGCCGAAGTGCTGCTCAGCCGCAACCGCGCCGATCTGATTGGCCGCAGCCTCTGGGAGATGTTCCCCGCGGCAGTCGGTACCGTGTTCCAGACCGAGTACGAGCGCGTGATGCGGACCGGGACCACCGCCCGGTTCGACCAGCCGTACCAACCGCTGGGGTTGCGCGTCCGCGTTGCCGCGTACCGCGTGCCCGAGGGTATCGCGGTCTATTTCTCCGACATTACCCGCCAGTACGAGCAGGAATCGCAGCTGCGCCTGCTGCAGTCGGCCGCCGAACGCATGAGCGACGTGCTGATCATCACCGAGGCCGAACCCATCGAGGGGCCGGATGGCCCGCGCATCGTGTACGTCAACGAGGCCTTCGTGCGCCGCACCGGCTACGGCCGCGAGGAAGTCATTGGCCGCACACCGCGCATCCTGCAGGGTCCGAAGACGCAGAGGGAGCAACTGCAACGAATCCGGTACTCGCTGGAGCGCTGGCAGCCGGTTCGCGCGGAGGTGATCAACTACACCAAGTCCGGTGAAGAGCTCTGGCTGGAGCTGAACATTGCGCCCCTTGCCGACGCCAGCGGCCGGTACACGCATTGGGTGTCGGTGGAGCGGGACGTGACCGAGCGGCGCCGGGCTGACGAGCTGTCGCGCGTCAATGCCGAGCGGTTCCGCCTGATCGCCAAGGCCACCAACGACGTGGTTTGGGACTGGGATCTGGCAGGCGGTGCAGTGTGGTGGAACGAGGGCATGCGGACCCTGTTCGGCTACCCGCCCGAGAAGCTCGAGGCTGGTCCGGAATCCTGGACCAAGCGCATCCATCCCGACGACCGGGTGCGCGTGCTCAAGAGCATCCACGCGGTGATCGACGGCACGGCTGCAACCTGGACCAGCGAGTACCGCTTCATGCATGCCGATGGCAGGGCGCTGACGGTCACCGATCGCGGCTTTGTGATCCGCGATGACGCAGGCGTTGCGGTGCGAATGCTGGGCAGCATGGTGGATGTCACCGAACGGCTCGCGCTGGACGCGCAGCTGCGCCAGTCGCAGAAGCTGGAGGCAGTGGGACATCTGACCGGCGGCGTAGCGCACGACTTCAACAACCTGCTCACCGTCATCCTTGGCAATGCCACGCAGCTCAACGAAGCACTGGCGGATAATCCGCAGCTTCAATCGCTGGCCTCGATGACCGAGACCGCGGCCCAGCGCGGTGCCGAGCTGATCAACCGAATGCTGGCGTTCTCCCGCCGCCAGGCGCTCGATCCGAAGGTGCTGGACGTGAATCGCCTGATCACCGGCATGGAGGGGCTGTTCCGCAGGACCGCGCCGGAGGATATCGAGCTGGGGTTCGTGTACGCCGGCAACCTGTGGGCCACCGAAGTGGATCCAGGGCAGCTGGAGCTGGCGCTGCTCAACCTGGTGGTGAACGCCCGCGATGCGTTGCCGAAGGGCGGCAACCTGACCATCGAGACCGCCAACGCGGAGCTGGATGTGGGCTATGCGCGCCAGCACCCGGAAGTGCTGCCCGGACAGTACGTGATGGTCAGCGTGGCGGACTCGGGTACCGGCATGTCGCCGCAGGTGCTACAGCGGGTATTTGATCCTTTCTTCACCACCAAGGAAGTGGGCAAGGGCAGTGGGCTGGGCCTGAGCATGGTGTACGGCTTCGTGACGCAGTCACGCGGGCATGTCAGTCTTGATTCGGAAGACGGGAAAGGCACGATCGCCAGGCTGTACTTCCCGCGGGTGCGGGCGGTCGCGAAACCGGCAGAAGTGCCGCCCGAATCCCCCCATGCCGCCGGCGGCCGCGAACACATCCTGATCGTGGAAGACGATGACCTGGTTCGCGAGCATGTCGTGGGCCAGTTGCTGGGCCTGGGTTATCGCGTGACCCACGCCTCCAGCGGCCAGCAGGCATTGGACCTGCTGCCGCGGATGCCCGATGTGGTGCTGCTGTTCACTGACGTGGTGATGCCTGGCGGCATGAGCGGCCGGGATCTGGCGCGCCAGGTACGTGCGCTGCGGCCCGGCATCAAGGTGCTGTTCACATCCGGCTACAACGAGGACGCCATCGTGCACAACGGGCGGCTGGATCCGGGCGTGCAGCTGCTGAGCAAACCCTACCGTCGCAAGGCGCTGGCAGCGAAGGTCCGGCAGGTGCTCGATAGTCCGGACTAGGCCTCGCGCAGCTCCGGCACCAGGTGCGGGCCGATGGTTTCGAGCAGCTCGTTGAACACCCGCGGACTGCCCGCGACAATGTTGCCGTTCTGCTTGTATTCGGCGCCGTCGAGGGTCGCGACCAGCCCGCCGGCCTCGCGGATCAGCAGCGTGCCGGCCGCCGTATCCCAGGCCTTCAGGCCGAACTCCCAGAAACCATCAACGCGTCCCGCCGCCACATACGCAAGGTCGAGCGCAGCTGCGCCAGGCCGGCGCAGACCGGCAGTCTTCTGGGTTACCGCCTTGAACATGGCAAGGTAGGGATCGAGCAGGTGCAGGTTCTCGCGGTAGGGAAACCCGGTAGCAATCAGCGCACCCTCCAGCGAGCGGCGATTGCTGACGCGCAAGCGGCGATTCTCGAGATAGGCGCCGCTGCCACGCGTGGCGGTGAAGATCTCCTGGCGCATGGGGTCGTAGATGACGCCGTGATCCAGCCGGCCCTCAACCTGGCAGGCGATGGACACCGCGAACTGCGGATAGCCGTGCATGAAATTGGTGGTGCCATCGAGCGGATCGATGATCCACACCACCGGTGCATCGCCCTTGATTTCGCCGCCTTCTTCCGCCAGGTAGCCGTGGGCGGGGTAGGCGGTATGCAGGATATCGATGATCGCCGCCTCGGCGGCGTGGTCAACGCTGGTGACGAAGTCGTTGTGGCCCTTGGCGGTGGCCTCGACGCCCTCGAAGCGATTCAGCCCGCGCACGATGATGTCGCCGGCGCGGCGGGCCGCCTTGACGGCCATGTTGAGATAGGGGTGCATGGTGAGGCGCTAGAATAGCAGAGCGCCCATGACTTCCCTTCCGATCCGCTTCGTGCTCGTCGACACCTCCCACCCTGGCAATATCGGGGCAGTGGCGCGCGCCATGAAGAACATGGGCCTGGCCGAGCTTACGCTGGTGAATCCGCGTGAATTCCCGCATCCGGAGGCTGTGGCGCGCGCTTCGGGTGCCGACGATGTACTGGCCGGTGCGCGCGTGGTGTCCACGCTGGAGGAGGCCATCGCCGGCTGCGGCCTGGTGCTGGCCACCACGGCGCGCATGCGCGAGCAGTATTTCCGCGTGCTGGAGGTGCGCGAGGCCGCCTTGCGCCTGGTGGCCGAGGCACGCAGCAGCACCAGCCCGGTGGCGGTGCTGTTCGGCACCGAGCGCTTCGGCCTGTCGAACGAGCACCTGCTGGCGGCCCATGCGCTGTTGCGCATCCCGGCCAATCCGGCGTACGAATCGCTCAACATCGCCATGGCCGCGCAGCTGATCGCCTACGAGATCCGCATGGCCTGGCATACGCCCGGTGCGGCGGTGCCGGCGCGCGAGGTGCCGCTGGCCAGCCCCGATGACATGGAGCGCTTCTATGCACACCTGGCGCAGGTGATGCACGAAGTGGATTTCCGCGACCGCACGCAGAACGGCACGCACCTGATGGGCCGCCTCCACCGCCTGTTCAACCGCGCCGAGCTCGACCGCAACGAGGTGAATATCCTGCGCGGTATCCTCACCGCCGTGCAGAATCGCCGCCGCCGGGCCGGTGAGCGCAACTGAAGCCTCCATGTCTGCCGACACCATCTATCTCGACTATGCCGCCACCGCGCCGGTGCTGCCCGAGGTCGCCGCGCGCATGGGCGAGGTGCTGGCCATGCGGCTGGGCAATCCGTCTTCCAGCCACGCCAGCGGCCACGCTGCGCTGCAGCTCATCGATGCGGCGCGCGCGCAGGTGGCTGCGCTCCTCGGGGCTGAGGCTGCCGACATCGTGTTCACGTCCGGCGCCACCGAATCCAACAACCTCGCCATCGCCGGCACGGCCCGCGCGCAGCTGGCACGCAGCGGCAAGGCGCATGTGGTGACGCTGGCCACCGAGCACAAGTCGGTGCTGGAGCCGGTGCGCGCACTGGCCGGCGCGAGTATCGCGGTGACCGTACTACGTCCCGATGCCGAAGGCGTGCTGCAGCCCGAGGCGCTGGCCGCAGCATTGCGGCCCGAGACCGGCCTGGTCTCGCTGCTGCACGTGAACAACGAGACCGGCACCGCCCAGGATCTGACCGCCTTGGCCAGCGTGTGTGCGCAGCATGGCGTGCCGCTGCACATCGATGCCGCGCAGAGCGCGGGCAAGCTGCCACTGCGCGTCGATGGGCTTGCGTTGCTTTCGATCTCGGCCCACAAGCTGGCCGGGCCGCAGGGCATCGGCGCGCTGTATGTGGCGCCGGAACATCGCGGCCGCCTGCTGCCGCAGATGCTGGGCAGCAGCCATGAGCGCGGCCTGCGCGCTGGCACGCTGGCCACGCACCAGATCGTGGGCTTCGGCCTGGCCTGCGAGCTCGCCGCTGCCCGGCACCACACCGAATCCGCCCGGTTGGTGAGCCTGCGCGAACGGCTGTGGCAGGGCCTCGCCGATCTGCCCGGCGTGCTGCGCAATGGCCGGCCTGGCGCGCCGCATATCCTCAACCTGAGTTTCCCGGGCGTCGAGGGCGAGAGCCTGTACCAGGGCCTGCCACAGCTGTGCCTTGCCACTGGTTCGGCCTGCAACTCGCGCAGCGGGGAGCCATCGTTCGTGCTGCGCGCGCTGGGCCGCGACACCGAGGCGGCACAGAGCTCGCTGCGATTCAGCCTGGGCCATGGCACCACGGCTGCAGACATCGACATCGCCATCGCCGCCGTGCGGCAGGTGCACCAGCGGCTGTGGAGTGCTTCGCCAGCCCGCCCGGCACCGCTGACTGCGGCCGGGCAGTGGTGGCTGGGCGAGGCTGGTGCCGAGCGGCTGGGCACCTGGGTTCGCTTCGCGCTGCGCGCCGAGGATGGCGTCATCCGCGAGGCCCTGGCGCAGTGCTACGGCTGCCCGCACACTGCTGCCACCTGCAACCTTCTCTGCGAACGCCTGCCCGGCCACAGGCTGGAGGCTCTGGATCAGGGCACGCCAGAAAGCTGGCGCCAGAACGTGCAGGCGCCCATTGAAAAACTCGGCCGAATGCTCATCATCGAGGATGCCCTTAACGCACTGAGGCCCGCTTCCTGACCATGACAATTTCGCTCACCGCTGCCGCTGCCGACCGCGTCCACAAGTACATCGCCGCCCGCGGCCATGGGCTGGGCCTGAAGCTGGGCGTGCGCAAGACCGGCTGCTCGGGTTTTGCCTATGTGATCGACTACGCCGACCAGGCGGCCCCCCGCGACCTGGTGTTCGAGGACCAGGGCGTGAAGGTATTCGTCGATCCAGACAGCCTGCCGCTGATCGACGGCACCACCGTCGACTTCGTCAAACACGGACTCAACGAGGCATTTCGCTTCCAGAACCCCAATGTGAAGGGCGAGTGCGGCTGCGGCGAGAGCTTCAGCATCTAGAAAAACCCTTCAAAAACCGGCACTTCCGCCCCAGTTCGGATTGCCGTGGACCCTCGGGAACGGGTAAAATCCGGCACTTTTTCAAACAAGCCGGAGAATTCCCCATCATGGCGCTCGAGCGCACTTTTTCGATCGTGAAACCCGATGGCGTCGCCCGCAATCTGATTGGCGATGTGTATCGACGTTTCGAGCTGGCGGGCCTGAAGATTGTGGCTGCCCGCTACACGCAGCTGTCAACGGCCGAGGCCGAAGGCTTTTACGCGGTCCACAAGGCGCGACCGTTCTTCAACGACCTGGTCTCCTACATGATCTCCGGCCCGGTGATGCTGCAGGTACTCGAGGGTGACAACGCGGTGGCAAAGAACCGCGAGATCATGGGTGCCACCGATCCGAAGAAGGCCGCGCCGGGCACCATCCGCGCCGACCTTGCCCAGAGCATCGAGGCCAACACCGTGCACGGTTCGGATTCGGCCGAGAATGCCGCGCTCGAGATCGCATACTTCTTCGCCCAGACGGACATCCACACCCGCTAGCCAATGCCCGACGCGCGCACCAACCTGTTGGACCTCACCCGCCCCGAACTCGAAGCCTGGTGCATCGAGCGTGGCGGCAAGGCCTTCCGCGCGCGCCAGTTGTTCCAGTGGATCTACAAGCGCGCCGAGACCGACTTCGACGCGATGACCGATCTGGCCAAGGACTTCCGCGCCGGGCTGAAGCTGGTGGCCCAGGTCCGCCTGCCCGAAATCATCACGCGCCAGGATGCCGCCGACGGCACTATCAAGTGGATGCTCAAGGCCGGCAGTGGCGAGGGTGCCAGCCAGGGCATCGAGATGGTCTATATCCCGGAGGAGGGACGCGCCACGCTGTGCATCTCGTCGCAGGTGGGCTGTGCCCTGGACTGCAGCTTCTGCGCCACGGCGCAGCAGGGTTTCAACAGCAATCTCAGCACCGGCGAGATCGTGGGCCAGGTGCTCCTCGCGCAGAAAGAGCTGGGTTTCAAGGCCGGCGACGAGCGCATCATCAGCAATGTGGTGCTGATGGGCATGGGCGAGCCGCTGGCCAACTTCCGCGCCGTGGTGCCCGCCCTGCGCATATTGCTCGACGAACTCGGGCTCGATTTCTCGCGCCGCCGCCTCACGCTGTCCACCAGTGGGCTGGTGCCGCAGATCTACAAGCTGGCCGAAGAGACCAACGTCGCGCTGGCCGTGTCGCTGCACGCGCCCGACGACGCGCTGCGCAACCAGCTGGTGCCCATCAACCGCCGGCACAACATCGCCGAGCTGCTCGAAGCGTGCTGGCGGTACATCGACGAGGCCAATGGTCGCAGCGTCACCTTCGAATACGTGATGCTCGAGGGTGTCAACGATTCACCGGCACAGGCGCGCGCACTGGCGCGGCTGCTGCGCGGACATCCGGCCAAGGTCAATCTCATTCCCTTCAATCCGTTCCCGGGCACGCAGTACCGGCGCTCGCGACCGGAAGTCATTCGGACCTTCCTCGATCAGATACTGAAAGGTGGCGTCATGGCGACAATCCGCAAGACTCGTGGGGATGACATCGATGCGGCCTGCGGCCAGCTGGCCGGCCGGGTCATCGACCGCACCCGCACCCGGCTGGGCAGCCGGCCCGTGCCGGTGCCGGTGGTGGCCCAACCCGCCACGCGCATCGGGGTGCCGTCGTGAACCGCGCAATCCTGGCAGCGGTGCTTGCCGCCGCGGCGCTGGCCGGCTGCGTGACCAGTGGCGGCGAGCGCGAGGTCAATTCCACCGCAGCCTCGGCGACAAATGTGCAGCTGGGCGTGGCCTACATGAACCAGGGCGACATGGCGCGCGCCAAGGAAAAACTCGAGCGCGCCGAGCAGCAGGACCCGCGCAGCCCCGAGGCGCAGTTCGCGCTGGCCGAACTCTACAGCCGCCTTGAGCGGCCGCAGGATGCCGACCGCCGCTACCGCAATGCCATCAATCTGGCGCCAGACAAGCTCGAGATCGTCAATGGCTATGCCGCCTTCCTGTGCTCCAGCGGCGAAGTGGACCAGGCGCTGGCTCAATTCGACAAGCTGATGCACAACCCGCTGTACGGCCGCCAGCCCGCGGCTGCCACCAATGCCGGCATGTGCCTGCGCGACCAGAAGCGCCACGCCGATGCGGTGCGCTATTTCGAGACCGCGCTGGCCAAGCAGCCAGACTGGATCGACGCGGTGGTGCAGCTGGCTGACACCCAGATCTCGCTGGGCAAGCCGGAGGCGGCGCGCGTGGCGGTGGACAACTTCCAGTCGATGCGCAATTCGGCCACGGTGCTGGTGCTGGGCGTGCGCGCAGCCGTGGCACAGGGCAACTGCTCCGCGGCGCAGACCTACGCGCGCAAGCTGCGCGGCGATTTCCAGAATTCGCGCGAAGCGCTGGTGATGCTGCCACAGGTGCTGGGCAACTGCGCCAACTCCACGTCGCTATGAAAGAGGACGCCGGCGCCATCGGTCAGCAGCTGCGCGCCGCGCGCGAGCGCCTGGGGCTGGGGGTCGCGCAGGCTGCCGAACAACTGCATGTGGACGAAAACGTGATCGACGCGCTGGAGACCGGCCGGTTCAATGCGCTGGGCGCGCCGGTATACGTGCGCGGCCACCTGCGCCACTACGCCGATCTGGTGGGCGAGCCCACTGCTTCGGGCCGCTACGAGTCGCTCTACCATGTCCCGCCGGACCTCACCGCTGTGCCACACCTGCCCGCGCAACGCGTCACGCCGCGTCGCCGCTGGCCGCTGGTGCTGTTTGCCATCCTGCTGCTGGTGGCCGTGGCGGTGTGGTGGGCGATGGGAGTCCAGACGAGTTGAGTGCCGCCAGCCTCGCCGCGGTACGCGGCATGAACGATGTGCTGCCCGCCGACATCGGCGCCTGGCAGCACTTGGAGCGGGTGGCGCGCGAGCTGTTCACCGCCTACGGCTACCAGGAACTGCGCGTGCCGGTGGTCGAGCACACGGCGCTGTTCAAGCGCGCCATCGGCGAGTTCACCGACATCGTCGAGAAGGAGATGTACACCTTCACCGACTCGGGCGGCGACAGCCTCACGCTGCGCCCCGAGGGCACGGCGGGCGTGGTGCGCGCGGCAATCGAGAACGGCCTGCTGCGCGGCGCACGGCTGAAGCTGTGGATGGCCGGACCCATGTTCCGCCATGAGCGGCCGCAGAAGGGTCGTTACCGCCAGTTCCACCAGTTCAGCGTCGAGGCGATCGGCTTTGCCGGGCCGGACATCGACGCCGAGCTCATCGCCCTGACCGCGCGGCTGTGGAAGCTACTGGGCATCTCGCCGGTCAAGCTCAAGCTCAATTCGCTGGGCACCGCCGAGTCTCGCCGCGCCTATCGCGGGCAGCTGGTCACGTATTTCAACCAGCACGCCGCGGTGCTGGATGCCGACAGCCAGCGCCGGCTGGGTGGCAATCCGCTGCGCATCCTCGACAGCAAGAATCCGGCGATGCAGGCCGTAGTCAGCGGCGCGCCGCTGCTCACCGAGTACCTCGATGCCGCATCGCGCGAGCATTTCGACGGCCTGTGCGCCGTGCTGGCTGCGATGGGCATCGAGTTCGTCATCGATCCGCGGTTGGTGCGCGGCCTCGACTACTACTCGCACACCGTGTTCGAGTGGGTTACCGACGCGCTCGGAGCGCAGGATGCCATCTGCTCCGGCGGCCGCTACGACGGCCTGATCACCCAGCTTGGCGGTGAAGCGACGCCCGCGGTCGGTTTCGCCATGGGCGTGGAACGCGTGGTGGAATTGCTGCGCCAGGCCGGTACGCTGCCGGCGCCGGCCGCACCCCACGTCTATGTGATCGCCAGCGGCGAGCGCGCCGCCCGCGCCGCGCTGGCGCTGGTCGAGCGGCTGCGCGACCAGCTGCCGGCAGTTGCCTTCGAGATGAACCAGGGTGGCGGCAATTTCAAGGCCCAGTTCCGCCGCGCCGACCGCAGCGGAGCGCGCCTGGCGCTGCTGCTGGGCGATGACGAGCTCGAACGCGGCGTGGCGGCGCTCAAGTCGCTGCGCCAGGAGGGCACGCAGGCCGAGATCCCGCTGGCGGACCTGGCCCTGCGGCTGCCAGCGGCGCTCGGGACACTGTAGGATTCGAACCTTGCTAAAGGGGTGGCGCTAGTGGAATTGTTGTCCGAAGAGGAACAGTGGGATCGGTTGAAGGCCTGGCTGCGCACCAACGGCCCGAGCGTGCTGGGGCTGACGGCGCTGATGCTGTTGGGCTGGTTCGGCTGGCAGTGGTGGCAGGACCGCGGCCAGGCCAGGAACGTGGCCGCCGGCACGGCCTACCAAAGCATCATCAGCAGTTTCAACATGGGCGAGTCCGGGATGGGATTGGCCGCGATCGAGACCCTGCGCAGCGATTACCCCGGCTCGCCCTACGTCGCTGCGGCCGATCTGCTGGCCGCCAATGTATTCGTCGGCAGCAACGAGCTGGACAAGGCGGCCGAGCGTCTGGAGCGGGTCGCCAACTCCGCGCCGGATGAGCTGCTGCGCCCTGTCGCGCGGCTGCGACTGGCGCGCGTCCAGTCAGCCAAGGGTGACTACGAAGCAGCACTGGCCACGCTGGGCGCGGCCGAGATGGGCGTGCACGAGCCGGCTCGCCTCGAGGTCCGGGGCGACGTGCTGCTGGCCAGCGGTGATCGCGACGGCGCGCTGCGCGAATATGAAGCGGCGCTGCTGCTGCTGCCGGAGGCCGAGCAG
>DATKBK010000158.1:0-2727 GCA_035514045.1 Steroidobacteraceae bacterium
GAAGTCGATCATGTCCTGGAGGTCTTTCAACCTCTGTTCAGGGGTCGCCTTCAGCGCCAGCTTGAGCTGAAAGTGTTCGGCGGCCTCGAAACTTCCGGGCGGTGGCGGCGCTTTCTTCATTGGTTGTCCCGGGCGCTGTTCCGCAGTTCGGCTATCTGCGCCAGTTTCTCGATGTCCGCCAGGTCTTGCGGTCGTGCCGCGGCGCGTTTCATTTGCGTGAGATGTTCGATGGAAGCAATGCGCACGGTGGCCGCGGGGATCTCGAGGGCTATTGCATCTTCCCAGAGTGTGTCGAAGGGGACCGGATGCTCGACGAAGATATCGACAGTGACCCGCGAACCGTCCCTGTACATCTGGAAAACCATCATGCCTTTTTCTCTGATCCAGGACGCACGGAGTTCCGGGTCAGCGAAATCGGCCGCTTTCACCGGAACGGCGGGTTTGTATCCCAGCGTCTGAAGGGCCAGAAGCGTGCGGCGGGCATTGTCCGGGACCAGTTCAACGACCAGATCCAGGTCCTTCGTGAAGCGCTGGTATCCATGCAGGTTGACGGCGACGCCGCCGACAACCACGTACCGGACGCCGCCGGACTGAAGTGCCGCGAAGATTTCCTCGAACTGTGTCATCGGCTCAACTATAGCAGTCGCGCGATCCGGTCGAACTCGTCCATGTCCGCTGTTCCCTCTATCTTGCTGCGGCGCTGGGCGGTGGTTTCCAAGTGGAACGGTTGGTGGATCAAGGCGACCATGATCCGGTTCGAGTCCGGCGCCGCTCAGCGTTCTCCAGCCGCCCGAGTCTTTCCAGATAGCCTTGCTCATCCGGCGGGCGCCCCGCACGCTGCGCCTCCCACAGCGTCTCTGCCAGCACATCCACCATCCGGTGCTCTGCTTCGTGTGGATCGCCCAGGCGCTGCGCCAGGGTGATGTGAATCTGCCGGATGCCTCCGGGTCGGTCGGTGGCCAGTTGCTCGCGCAGCCCCAGATGCAGGCCCATGTGCAGAAAGGGATTGACCAGGCCTTGCTCGACCGTGAACTCCCGTTGCAGCGCGTCGGGGTTTTCGAGCAGGGCATGATACTCGGGATGCAGCCCGATCACGTCGGCGATCTGCGCATCCAGCGGCTCCAGCGGCAGCCCGTCGCGGTGGCGACGCCAGGCGTCGGCGTAGCGCCGGCGAAGTTCCTCGCGGCTGGCATTGGCGAAGATCATGGGGAGGAAGTATAGCGCGCCGCACGCGACATCAAGGTGCACGGGTCTTTGGGCGGAAACGGCACACGCCGGCGATAACACAGGCAAAACACTGCGGCCTGCGTGCCAGACACACGTACCGGCCGTGCAGGATCAGCCAGTGGTGCGCATGCTGCAGGAACGCGGCCGGCGTGACCTGCAGCAGTTTCTGCTCGACGGCCAGCGGTGTTTTTCCCGGCGCAAGGCCGGTGCGGTTGGCGACGCGAAAAACGTGTGTGTCCACGGCCAGCGTCGGTTCCCCAAACGCCACGTTGAGCACCACGTTGGCGGTCTTGCGTCCCACGCCGGGCAGGGCCTCGAGCGCGGCGCGGTCGCGCGGAACCTCGCCGTCATGGCGTTCGAGCAGCAGCCGGCAGGTCTCGATGACGTTCTTCGCCTTGGCGTTGAACAGGCCGATGTGGCGAATGAGCGGAGTGAGCCCCGCGACGCCCAGCGCCAGTATCGCCGCCGGCGTGCGGGCCAGGGGAAACAGCACTCGTGTGGCGACGTTGACGCTCCTGTCGGTGGCCTGCGCCGAGAGGATCACCGCCACCAGCAGCTCAAAGGGGGTGGAGAACTCAAGCTCGCTGCGCGGATCTGGATCGGCAGCGCGCAATGCTGCGTACAGCGTGACAACCTGGTCGGGTTTCACATGGCCTCCGTCGGACGCGCCGGCCCTGCCTGCGGCGAGTGCGGCTCAGCTGACCTTCATTCCCGGCTGTACGCCCGCATCGGCGCCCAGCACGAACACGCCCGATGCGTCGCCGTCCTTGTCGCTGGCACAGAGCACCATGCCTTCGGAGACGCCAAAGCGCATCTTGCGCGGCGCGAGGTTGGCGATCATCACCACGTAGCGGCCGACCAGGTCCTCTGGCTTGTAGAACGCGGCGATGCCTGAGAACACATTGCGCTGTTCCGTGCCCAGGTCGAGCTTCAGCTGCAGCAGTTTGTCTGAACCCTCGACGCGCGTGGCCTCGAGCACCCGGGCGGCGCGCAGGTCGAGCCTGGCGAAATCATCGATGGTGATGGTGGGCTTGGCTTCCATTGGTACTTTCTGCTGTTTGGCCGGTGGCGCGGCGGCTGCCGCGACGCTGGTGGATTGCTGGATGAAGAGTTGATTGACCGCGACGGGATCGAGGCGTGTCGCCAGCTGCGGGTACTTGCCCAGTGTCTGGCCCAGCAGCGGCGCACGCACGCCATCCCAGCGCGCCAGCGTACCGGCTCCAAGCCAGTCCTCCGCCTTCGCAGCGATGGTGGGGAGCACAGGGGCCAGCCAGCTCATCAGCACCCGGAACAGGTTGATGCCCTGCGTGGCTACGGCGCGTGCCTCCTCAAGCCGCGCCGGGTCCTTCGCCAGCACCCAGGGCTTGTGCGCATCCACATACTGGTTTGCGCGGTCGGCAAGCTGCATGATCTCGCGCACCGCCCCGGCGTAGTCGCGCGATTCGAACAATGCCGCAACTGACGCGGACGCGTCAGTGAACTGCTCGTACAGCGCCGGAT
>DATKBK010000159.1:0-2773 GCA_035514045.1 Steroidobacteraceae bacterium
ACATCAAACGCTGGACACGCGAGCAGATGGCGCAACGCGTAGCACAGGACATACCCGACGGCGCTGTCGTGAACCTGGGTATCGGCCTGCCGACATTGGTGGCCAACCACCTGCCAGCCGGCCGCGAAGTGGTGCTGCACAGCGAGAATGGCGTCATCGGCATGGGTCCAGCGCCAGCGCATGGCGCCGAGGATTACGATCTGATCAACGCTGGCAAGCAGCCGGTGACGCTGCTGCCTGGTGGCTGCTTTTTCCACCATGCCGACAGCTTTGCGATGATGCGCGGTGGCCATCTCGACGTGTGCGTGCTTGGCGCCTTTCAGGTATCGGCCGGTGGCGACCTGGCCAACTGGCACACGGGCGCAGCGGATGCCATCCCCGCTGTCGGTGGTGCGATGGATCTGGCCATTGGTGCGAAGAAAACGTTGGTGATGATGGAGCACTGCACCAGGGCGGGTGAAAGCAAGCTGGTCGAGCGCTGCAGCTATCCGCTCACCGGGCTCGCGTGTGTCAGTCGGGTTTACACCGATCTCGCGGTGATCGATCTCGGACTGCAGGGCGCCACCGTCGTCGAAATGTGCGATGGCCTGGACCTGGCCCAACTGCAGGCGCTGACGGCGGTGCCGCTAGCATGAACCACGCCTTCATCTGCGACGCCATCCGCACTCCGTTCGGCCGCTACGGCGGCGCTTTGTCGTCGGTGCGCACTGATGACCTGGGCGCCATTCCGATCCGCGCGCTGATGCAGCGCAACCCCAAGGTCGATTGGCAGGCAATCAGTGACGTGCTCTACGGTTGCGCAAACCAGGCCGGCGAGGACAACCGCAACGTAGCGCGCATGGCCGGCCTATTGGCCGGGTTGCCGGTCGAGGTGCCGGGTGCCACCATCAACCGACTGTGCGGCTCCAGCCTCGATGCGCTGGGCAGCGCGGCGCGTGCCATCCGCTGCGGTGAGGCGCAACTGATGATCGCCGGCGGTGTGGAAAGCATGAGCCGGGCGCCCTTCGTCATGCCCAAATCAGAAAGCGCGTTTTCCCGTGACAACACGATCTACGACACCACCATGGGCTGGCGCTTCGTCAACCAGCTGATGAAGGCGCAGTACGGCGTCGATTCAATGCTCGAGACTGCCGAGAATGTGGCCGAGCAGTTCCAGATCGAGCGCGAGGCGCAGGACCGCATGGCGCTTGCCAGCCAGTTGAAGGCCGTGGCGGCGCAGAAGAGCGGCTTCTTCGAGCACGAGATCACGCCGGTGAGCATCGCGCAGAAGAAGGGCGACCCGATCGTCGTTGCCAGGGACGAGCACCCGCGCGACACTTCGCTCGAAGCGCTGGCCAAGCTCAAGGGTGTGGTCAAGCCTGAAGGTACGGTGACGGCAGGCAACGCCAGCGGCGTGAATGACGGCGCCTGTGCGCTGCTGCTGGCCAGCGAGGCCGCCGCAGCGCGCCACGGCCTTGCGACGCGTGCGCGCGTGGTCGGCATGGCCACGGCAGGCGTGGCGCCACGCATCATGGGCTTCGGCCCGGCGCCGGCCGTGCGCAAGGTGCTGGAGTTGACCGGCCTCAATCTCAAGCAGATGGACGTGATAGAGCTCAACGAGGCCTTTGCCGCGCAAGCCCTGGCAGTGCTGCGCGACCTGGGTGTGGCCGACGACGATCCGCGGGTCAATCCGAACGGCGGCGCTATCGCCCTCGGCCATCCGCTGGGCGCCAGCGGGGCACGGCTCGCCACCACCGCTCTGAACCAGCTGGAACGCATTGGCGGACGCTACGGCCTGTGCACGATGTGCATTGGCGTCGGACAGGGCATTGCGCTGGTGATCGAGCGGGGCTGACATTGCCCAGGAGCAGGTGGACCCGCTCCGCATCGAGCGCCGGGCGCGCCTCCCGCACCGGGAGCCCCCCCCGTGCCGCGCCCTGCACCAGGTGGTCCACCGGTGGCGCGCGCAGGTGCGACGGCCATTTCCGGTGTTATGTGGCCGATGGTGTTGGCTTTGGAAACGGTATTGAAGAACATGAACACCCGCTCCGTGTTTTTTTTTCCCAAACCTACGGCCTCGCGTACACCACCCGCCCGTCGAAGATGGTCGCCGCCACCTTGATGTCATCCGGTCCCTTCGGAGGCTGTGCGAAGACGTCGCTGGTCAGCACGGCGATGTCGGCCAGCATCCCCGGCGCCAGCGTCCCCTTGCGCTGCTCGTCGAACGAGGCGTAGGCGGCCCAGCTCGTGTAACCACGAATGACGTCCTCCATCGGCATCGCCTGCTCCACTCCGCCTGGCAATGTGACGCGAGTGGCCGCCAGCCAGATGCCGGCGCCGGGATTGAGCGTGGATACCGGCCAGTCGCTGCCGAATGCAACCCGCCCGCCCGCTGCCATGATGCGGCGCCACGTCCAGGCACGCGCGTAGCGCTCGGGGCCGATGTTGTCCGGCCACGGCCCGGCCGGTGTCTTCTGGTTCATGTCGCCCAGCGCGACATGCATGGGCTGCTGTGAGGCGATTACGCCGAGCGCGCCGAAGCGAGCGATGTCGGCCTCGGCAATCGCCTCGACGTGCTCGATCCGGTGACGGCGACCGCGCGCCGGTGCGGGGTTGATCCGCGCCGCACGTTCAAACGCGTCCAGCGACATGCGGATGCCGCGATCACCGATCGCGTGGATCGTCACCTGCAGGCCCCGCTTGTCCAGCAATTCGACCACGCGATTGAGTTGGTCGGCGGTGAAGTTCGGTATGCCTGTACCGGAATTGTTCGCGTAGGGTGCCAGCATCGCCG
>DATKBK010000160.1:0-2654 GCA_035514045.1 Steroidobacteraceae bacterium
CGATTTCTCCGCTCACAGTCCCTGGGCGGTGCGCGATGCGATGCAGGGGGCGGGCGACGGTGCGCCGCTATCTCTGGCGGCGATTGGCGGCGCCAGGCACCCGCTGGATGGCGATGCCGATGCCGGCGCAGCGGCGCCGGCAGGACTGCCTCTGGGCACCGCCATTGCGCAGCTGCACGGCATCTACATCCTGGCGCAGGACGCCACCGGCCTGGTGCTGGTGGACATGCATGCGGGCCACGAGCGCGTGCTCTACGAGAAACTCAAGGCCGACCACGCCGTGCGCCGTGCCGAGGCGCAACATCTGCTCGAACCGGTGCTGGTGGCTCTGCCCGACGCGGTGATCGACCGTGTGCTCGAAGAGCAAGCCGAGTGGTCGCGCTGCGGCTTCGAGCTGGCGCGCGTGGCGCCGGACCGGCTCGCCGTACGCAGCGTGCCGGCGCTGCTGGCGCGTGGTGATGTGGCGCAGCTGGTGCACGACACGGCGCTGGCGGTGGCGGGCGATGAAGGCGCGCATCATGTCGAGGGCGCCGAACACCAGCTGCTGGCGACGCTGGCCTGCCGCGGCGCGGTGCATGGCGGCCGACGCCTGTCGCTGCCGGAGATGGACGCGCTGCTGCGCCAGATGGAGCAGACCGAGCGCGCCAGCCAGTGCAATCACGGCCGGCCCACTTTCGCGCGTGTCGCGCTCGCCGACCTGGACCGGCTGTTCCTGCGCGGCAGGTGAGTGCGGTGGTGACTGCCCTGCCGGCCACACGGCTCCTGCCGGCAGGGCTGGTGATCCTCGGCCCCACCGGCTGCGGCAAGAGCGCGCTGGCGATGCGCGTGGCGCGACAGCTGCCGGTGGAAATCATCAGTGTGGATTCTGCCCAGGTCTACCGCGGCCTGGACATCGGTACCGCCAAACCCTCGCCTGACGAGCAGCGCGAAGTGCCGCATCACCTGCTCGACATCCGCGACCCGGAGGAGTCCTATTCCGCTGGTCAGTTCTGCGCCGATGCCACGCGGCTGGCGCGCGAGATAGCCGCCCGCGGCCGCGTACCGTTACTGGTGGGTGGCACGATGCTCTACTACCGCGCACTGTTCCGCGGGCTGGCCGAGCTGCCGGTCGCCGATGCGGCACTGCGCCGTCGCATCGATGCACGCGCCGCCCGAGATGGGTGGCCGGCGCTGCATGCCGAGCTGAGCGCGCTTGATCCAGCCGCCGCCACACGCATTCATCACAACGACGCCCAGCGGATCCAGCGCGCGCTGGAGGTTGCGATGCTGTCGGGCCGGCCACTGGCAGAAATCTGGGCGGAGGGCTTGCCGGCAGATGATTTTGCGGGCTGGACCGTCTGTGTGCTGGAGCCTGCCGACCGCAAGTGCCTGCACCAGTTGCTTGCACAACGCCTGGACACAATGCTCGATGCCGGCTTGGTCGACGAAGTCCGCAGTCTGCTGAGCCGCGACATGCTGTCGGAGGATTCCCACACGCTGCGCCTGGTTGGCTATCGGCAACTGGTGGAACATGCCCGCGGGCGCGAATCGCTGCAGTTGGCCGCGTCCAGAGCGCTTGCAGCCACGCGGCAGCTGGCAAAACGCCAATTGACCTGGCTGCGCAGCGACAAACTGTTGCCAACTGGCGCCACTGTGCTGCGCGGCGACCCTTTCGACCACACTGCAATGGAACGAAACCTCGAGGCCCTGATCCACGCTGGAAGGCCTCCGTGATAGGATTCGATCCAACAGAATAAGATGCAACAAAATAAGGAGAAGATTGTGGCCAAGACCCAATCACTGCAGGACCCTTTCCTCAATGCGCTGCGCAAAGAGCGCGTTCCGGTCTCGATCTACCTGGTGAATGGCATCAAGCTGCAGGGCACCATCGATTCCTTCGACCAGTTCGTGGTGCTGCTGAAGAACAGCGTCAACCAGATGGTTTACAAGCACGCCATTTCCACGGTCGTGCCGGCACGCAATGTGCGGGTGCCAGGCGTTGAAGAGGAAGCCGGGGCGGAGGGTGCCGTCAGCTGATGTTCGAGCGCCCCCGCAGCGGCGAGCGGGCCGTACTGGTCCGGCTGGGATTGGGCGCACCGCTCGATCCGGAAGATCTGAGCGAGTTCACGCAGCTGGCGCTGTCGGCCGGCGCGGTGCCGGTGGCCACCATCACCGGTCGGCGCGAGCGGCCAGATCCGCGCTACTTCGTTGGCACCGGCAAGGCCGAACAGATCCGCCTCGAAGCACTGGCCACCGAGGCCGACGTGATCCTGGTTGATCATCCGCTCTCACCCGGCCAGGAGCGCAACCTCGAGAAGCTCACCAGCAAGCGGGTGCTCGATCGCAGCGGGCTGATTCTCGACATCTTTGCGCAGCGCGCCCGCAGCCACGAGGGCAAGCTCGAGGTCGAGCTGGCGCAGCTGAAGCACATCGCCAGCCGCCTGGTTCGCGGCTGGACCCACCTCGAGCGGCAGCGCGGCGGCAGCATCGGCCTGCGCGGTCCCGGCGAAACACAGCTGGAGACCGACCGCCGCCTGCTGGCCAAACGCGTGCGCGTGCTCAGCGATCGGCTCATCAAGCTCAAGCGCCAGCGCGAGACCGGTCGCGGCGCACGCGCCGCGATTCCGGTACCGTCGGTGGCGCTGGTTGGCTACACCAACGCCGGCAAATCCACC
>DATKBK010000161.1:0-4156 GCA_035514045.1 Steroidobacteraceae bacterium
AATACCAGTGCGTTGGGGGGCGTTGCCACCGGCAGCATGAATGCGCACGAGGCCGACACCGCGATCATCGCTGCCACCGTGCGGGTTTCAAGCCCCAGTTCCGGTGCCAGCGCGATCAGGATCGGTACCAGCAGCGCCGCTGCGGCGGTGTTGCTGACCAGCTCGGTCAGCATCACCACGAACGCGACCACCGCCAGCACCACCAGCCAGACCGGCACGCCGGCAACGCCCTCCAGCACGGCGTCGACCAGCCAGGCGCTGGCGCCGCTGGTGGCCAAGACCGCGGATAGAGCCAGGCCACCGCCGAACAGCAGCAGCACACCCCACTGTACGTGATGCTCGAGATCGCGCCACTCCAGCACGCGGGTCGCGACCAGTGCGACCACTGCCGAAATGGCCACCACGGCATCGATATCGCCGGCAATGCCAAGCAGGCGGGCGAGGGGCACGCCCAGAATCCAGCCCGCCACCGTCAGCGCGAAGATGACCAACGTGAGACAGCGGCCCCTGGTCCATGCAAACGGCGGCCCATGACTGATCATGACTTCGCCGGCGAGTACCGGGCGCAGCACCCAGTGCAGTGACAGCGCCATCAGGGGCAGCAGCACCACCACCAGCGGCACGCCGATGATCAGCCACTCTGCGAAACCGATGCCGGCCTGTGCGGCGGCGATCGCGTTCGGCGGCGAACCCACCAGCGTGCCCATGCCGCCGATGCTCGCGCTGTACGCCACGCCGAGCAGCACGTAGGCCTTCTCGGCCGGCCCCGCTGTTGCAGATGCGCCTTCATCTCCATCGCCTTGCAGCAAGCCCAGCGCCAGCGGCAGCATCATTGCCGCAGTGGCCGTGTTGCTGATCCACATCGACATCGCGGCAGTCAGCGCGAACAGCAGCGCGATGGCCACTGGGCGACGCCCGCGAGCCAGGCCCAGAATCCTGAGCGACAACCAGCGATCCAGGCCATGCCGGTGCAGCGCGGCGGCGAGCGCAAAGCCGCCCAGGAACAGGAAGATGATGGGGTGGGCAAACGAACTCAGCGCCTGCGCCGGCGTCATCAGCGATGCCACTGCCGCCAGCAGGGGCACCAGCAATGCGGTGACAGTCATGTGCAATGCCTGCGTGATCCACAGGCCGCCAATAAACACGAACAGGCCCAGCCCGGCCTTCAGTTCAGGGGGGCCCTGAACCCAGATGACCGTCAGCGTCGCCAGCGCAAGGCAAGCTGACAGCCGCAGCAGTGATCCTTTCACCTGCTCGCGGACTCGACCTATTCCCCTTGCGGGCCGGTCATGCGCGCCGGGTCGCGATTGTTTTCCTGACACAGGTAGTCGAAGGGCTCATTGCCTGCCGACCAGCGCAGATGCCAGCCCCCGCTCCAGGGCGCGGTGTAGGCGCCGGGATCGTCCACCGTGGCCTCGTAGCGCAACTGGTTGCGATTGGGCCGGGAGATTCGCTCGGTGAGCTTCAGCTGCGGTGTATAGGGCACGCCTTCGCGCGTGAGCCAGGCCCGCGCGTTGTAGCCGGTGGACTCTACCACCAGCGTGTCCCCCTCCCAGCGCCCCACCGAATGCCCATACCAGGTCGGTTCGGGATTCTCGGGCAGTGCCCGGCCATCCACAGGGATCACCCGCCAGCTGTGCGGCGCGCCGACTGCGAGCAGGAATACTTCACCGGTCTCGGGTGATTCGACAATTTCCATGCCATAGGGCGTGTGGAAAAAACGTGGGCCGCCTGACGGCTTGCAACGGGTATGCGGATCCTCGGCCTGCAGTGAGGCGTGGCGCTGCAGATACAGCTCCTTCGCCCAGGGCTGGAACGGCACCTGGTCGAGCGATGGGTTGGTGGCAAGGCTCGGGGCAGGGCGCACCTCCTTGCCAGCGGTGACCTCGAAGAAGATCGAGGCATTGGCCGGGCCTTCCCAGTTGCCCACTTCATCCGGCGTGCCGGTGAAACTGACGCGGCCATCCGGCCAGCGCGGCGCCGGCGGGGGGCCTTCGGCGGGGGCGGACTCCTGCCCGCGCACCGCCAGCGCAGCGAACAGCGCCAGCGCCAGGGGTGCGATTGCGGATCTGTGCATGGTCATTCCCCGCGCGCGTTCAGCGCGCCGTTGCGCCAGCCGGTGCAGGCGGCCGGGTGGCGGCACCGCTGCCGGTCAGGGTTTGTCCCGCGGAGGACGCCGCGCCCAGCGCCTCGCCAGTGCTCGATCGCGTCACGCGGCGCGCGTTGGCGTGGTTGCTGCCATCGCGCGCCAACCAGCCTTCGACTTCGACCTGCTCGCCGATCTTGAGGCTGTTGCGCTTCCATCCGGCCTTCTGGAGCATGTGCGGCGGTCCCATCTCGAAGCCCCAGTTGACGACCTTTTTGGTCTTCGCATCGGTCACGTCGACGAAGATATAGACATGCGGGTTGGTCCACTCGACGCGCGTGACCACGCCGCCGAGATTCACGGGCTTCTTCGAGTCGTACTGCGCGGCGAAAGAGTGATGCGTCGCAGCCGGCAGCGCCATCACCAGCAACAACAAACCTGTGGCGAACCTGTTCATGTCGTTGATCCTCGGGTTACTCGCGGCCCGTTTCGCAGAACTGTTCCTGGATGTCGCCGGCCACCCACTTGAGGGTCCAGCCCGCCTTCCAGGTCCGGGTGTAGGTGCGCGAATCGTCGATTTCCACTTCGTAGCGCAGTTCGTCGTGGCTGGGACGCGAGAATCGCTCGGTGAGCCGCAGGGCCTCGGTATGCGGCAAACCGCCGTTCGACATCCAGAAACGGGTGTTGTAGCCGGTGGAGTCCACCACCAGCGTGTCGCCTTCCCAGCGGCCGACGGCGAGCCCCAGGAACGACAGGTTCACCTCATCGGGATTCGGTGGCTCACGCCCGTCCAGAAACACCGTTCTCCAGTTGCGGTTGCCACCGCCATAGATCATGTACATGCGCCGGAAATTGCGATCCTCGATGAAGCGCACACCACCCGGTGTCATCATCTGGCGCGGATTGCCCGGGCCGATGCACTCCAGCATGGGATCGTCGGCGAAATCGTTCTGCTGACGGTGCTGATACAGGGCGAGCGCCCAGGGCTGGAACGGCGCCACCCTGGCGGCGTCGGCTGGATCCTTCAGTTTGCCGCGCGCGTCCATCTCGACGCTCACGCCTGCTTCGGCGAGGCTTGCGACTGACGGAAGGTCCCAGAAGCCCTTCTCGTCCTTCACGCGATCGAACAGGATGGTGCCGTCAGTGCGCCGCGGCGCCGCCTCTTCCCTGGCCCCACAGCCGGCCAGTACCGATGCCGCCAGCAGCAGCGTGGCAAATTGCGCGTGACCCGGCATCTTCATTCGCGCACAAAGCGGATGTCGAAGGACTGCTGCCCCTCGCTCCACTTCCCGGTCAGTGTCCGGTCGTACCGGCCGATATCCCCGAGCGTTCCGGTGAAGGCAATGGGCGTGCCGCCGGGGCCACTGGCCGCCAGCGTAAACTTCCAGTCAGCGGGCGCAAGCGAAGCGGACTCGAAGGTTACCGAGTCAGGACCGGGGTTGATGGTGCCCCCGATCACCCGACCGTCCCATTCCATGATGAGCACGATGGTGCGTTGCGTGCCATCGGGCGCGGCATGCACGCCGCGCCAGGTCCCGTCGAGCGGAAACCCCTCCTGCGCCACGGCGGCGCCAGCAAGCAGCAACAGACCGGCGAACACTGCGCGCATCTGCCCGGACCCCCAAACGTTCTAGGTGTGGCAACGAACTTAACGCGAATCTGGCGGCCGGGCTACAGCGAGCGAGGAGTGACTCCAGGCAGGTCATTGCCGCGGCAGGGGAATGATGTGGAGCGCCTCCACTCTGCGGCGGACCCGTTAGCGAAATAACGCGTCCACGCCCATGGCAGTTTTGCGTGCGAGCTTGGGCAGTGCCTTCTGGTGGCGGGCGCGGAACAACCAGTAGATCCTCGCCAGCACGCGCAGCGTGAAGAGATGGTCGAGCACGGCCCGATAGCCGCGCTTTCTGCGCACCACCAGCGCAACCAGCCAGCGCAACGTGCGGACATTCACCGGCAGCGGTTCGAACGACGTGCGCAGACGGTACCGCTGTCGGTGCGGGCGCGGCCAGCGCGCCTTGTAACCAGCCTTGGCTGCCAGGATTTCGGCTTCGAGCCGGGGGTCGGCGGGTC
>DATKBK010000162.1:0-10762 GCA_035514045.1 Steroidobacteraceae bacterium
AACATCGATCAGCAGACTCTGGCCGCCCGCGCCGGCATCAGTGTTGGCGCGCTCAAGAACCTTGAGAACGGCAGAGGCTCGACGATCCGGACTCTCGTTGCGGTCCTGAAGGCCCTCGATCGGGCGGATTGGCTCTCGACGATCGCACCTGTGGCGTCGATCAATCCGCTGACACACACCGAATCTGCAACCCCGCGGCAACGAGCCACTTCTGCCCGGTTTGCCCAACGCTGAAGAGCAGGCCATGGCGGCGCAGAAGAAAGGCGCAAGACCCCCAGCCCAAAGTACGCGGCGACGCGCACGTTCAAGGTACGCGCATGTCTCCAGCGTGGAGGTATTCCTGTGGGGCGAGCGCATCGGCGTGACCGTTCTTGACCCGCGCTACAACTACTACGCCTTTCGGTACACGCCAGAATTCCGCCAGTCGGGCATCGAACCGGCGCCCCTTCAGATGCCGGTCGGAGCTGACCGCACCTGGCTGTTCACCGACCTTCCGGTCGATACGTACAGACGCCTGCCGGCGCTGCTGAGCGACGCACTGCCGGATGATTTCGGCAACGCACTCATCAACCGCTGGATGGCGGATCGCGGCATCTCGGCAGAGGACATTACGCCCATTGATCGCCTGGCATACATGAGCAAACGTGCGATGGGTGCCCTGCAATTCAGACCTTCGCGCGGACCTGCCACCACAACATCTGCAGCGATACAAATGAGCGAGCTGGTAACCGAGGCACGCAAGGCAGTCACGGGCACCATTGGCAACGACGAGCATGCGAACGCAGCGCTGCGAAGCATCATCGAGGTTGGCACTTCTGCGGGTGGCGCGCGGGCAAAGGCCGTGGTTGCCTGGAATCCGCAAACCGGAGATATCCGCACCGGGCAGCTCGATGCTCCGCCCGGATTCGAGCACTGGCTGCTCAAGTTCGACGGCATGGGCAAGGACAACGATCTTGGTGCCGCACAGGACTACGGGCGAATCGAATATGCCTATCACCTGATGGCCCGTGCCGCAGGCATCCGGATGTCTGATTGCCGGTTGCTGGAGGAAAACGGCCGCGCGCACTTCATGACCCGACGCTTTGATCGCGCGGCGGGCGAAATCCGTCACCATGTCCAGACACTCTGCGCGATGAGCCACGTCGACTTCAGGAAGATCGGCACCAACAGCTATTCCCAGCTGTTTGATGCGGCGAGCCAGCTGAAACTGCCGTACGCGGATCGGGAAGAAGTATTCCGTCGCATGGTCTTCAACGTGATGGGACGAAATTGTGACGATCACTCGAAGAATTTCTCGTTCCAGCTTGAGCGCGGCGGCGCGTGGACGCTGGCGCCCGCATACGATGTGACATTCGCCCATAGCCCCACCAGCAAGTGGACGCATCAGCACCTGCTGGCGGTAAACGGAAAATTCTCCGCCATCACGGTGGGCGACATGCTGGAAGTCGCGGACAGATTCGGCATCGGCACTGCGCGCGGTGTCATCGATCAGGTGCAGACGGCAATGAAGGACTGGCCCGAATTCGCGGCGACAGCGGGGGTCCCCACGAAGCAGGGGCAGCACATCCAGGACCATCTGCGGCCGCTTTCAACCTGAGCCTGTACCATCTGTACGGCGCCCCATGAGCAACATCGACCGTCAGCCCCACCTGGTCACGCCCCGGCTGCAACTGCGGCCGCTTCAGCCGGAGGACTGGCCGGCGCTCTACGCCGTGGCCAGCGATCCGCTGCTCTGGGCGCTGCATCCGGCCGCTGACCGCTGGCAGGAGTCGGTGTTCCGCGAGTTCTTCGATCAGGCGCTGGCCAGCGGGGGCGCGCTGGCAGTGATCGATCCCGCCCACGGCGGCATCATCGGCTCTTCGCGCTACGGCCTGGATCGCGCGCTGGCAGGCGAGATGGAGATCGGCTGGACCTTCCTGGCGCGCCGCTACTGGGGCGGGGCGATGAATACGGAGCTGAAGCGCGCCATGCTCACGCACGCATTCAGGTACGTGGAACGGGTGATATTCGTCGTCGGTGAACACAATCTGCGCTCGCGCCGGGCCATGGAGAAGATTGGCGGGATCCTCACGGATCGCGTGCTGGAGAAGGCCACGCGCTCGCCGGGCCGGCACGTGGTCTACGCCATCAACCGGGAGGCCTTTGCGGACGGGCCGTTGATGCACCCGGGCGCCTGAGCGGGCGGTCCGCGTCGGTAGTACGATCTGGTCCTGGGCGCCGCCGGTCCCGCAGTCGGGACAGGGGGCAAAGGGGGCTTCATGCGCTTGCACGGGCGGATCTGGATTGTCGGTCTGATGGCGCTGCTGGCGGCGGCCTGCAAGCCGAAGCCGATCGAACTCGACGCCGCCGCGGCGGATGCCTGGGGCAAGGCCATCGTCGGTCATACCAGTGGCCTGGTGCCCCGCCGCAGCGAGATCCGGGTGCTGTTCGCCAACGATGTGACCGCTGCCGGCCCGCTGGGCGCGGCAACCCTCAAGGTCGACCCGGCCGTGGAGGGCGAGCTGGCACTGCGCGGCCCGCGCGAGCTGGTGCTGGTGCCGAGCGCAGAGCTTGAGCCGGGCCGGCAGTACCGCGTCACGCTGACGGGCAAGGACCTTGGCGGCGTGCCGCAGGATCTGGCGCCCTACCAGTTCGACTTCCATGTGCAGACGCCGCAGTTCGACCTCAGCCTCGCCGATCTGGAATCCGACCCGGCTGACGATGGGCGCATGATCCAGCGCGGCGTGGTGACGACGGCCGATGCCGAGAGCACCGAGGCGGTGGAAAAAATGCTGCGTGCCAGCTATCGCGGCACGGAGCTGCAACCTGTCTGGACGCACTCCGGCGACGGCCGCGAACACCAGTTCACGCTGCCCGGTGTCGAGCGCCAGGCCGGCGCGGAAACCGTCGAGCTGACGCTGGCGGGTGCGCCCATCGGGTCCAGCCGCGACGACCGACAGTCGGTAACGGTGCCAGCGGTGGGCGAGTTCAGGGTGTTCAATGCACAGGCGCTGGAGGAGGAGGGCCGCAAGCAGATCCACGTGGCGTTCTCCGATGCGCTGGATGACGGACAGACCCTGACCGGACTGGTGCAGATTTCCGGCGGCGCATTCACCACCCGCATCGAGGGCAACCGGCTCATCCTCTATCCGGCCGAGAACATCACTGGCGACATCACGCTGACGCTGGAACCGGGCATCCGCAACCGGCGCGGTGAGCGCCTGGCCGCGCAGTCGGTGCATGCGCTGACGCTGGCCAGCGAGAAGCCGCAGGTCCGCTTCGTGGGCAATGGCACCATCCTGCCGCAGGCGCCGCAGATGACGGTGGCCTTCGAAGCCATCAGTGCGCGTTCGGTGCAGGTGACCGCCACGCGCATTTTTCCGGACAACATTCCGCAGTACCTGCAGGTGAGCACACTCGGTCGCCCGAACCAGATCGGCCGCGTCGGCCGTTACCTGTGGCGCAAGAGCATTGCGCTCACCGGGCCGCGCACTGGACGCTGGCAGCGCTACGAACTGGATGTCACCGAGCTGATGCAGCGGTATCCGGGGTCACTGATCCAGCTCTCGCTGCAGCTCACACCGGCCGACTCGGCCTACGACTGCGGCGAGGCCGGCGGGCAGGCAGGAACGGCCGCGGGCGAGCTGCACACACCGAACAGCCAGGAGAGCGACCGCTCCAGCATGGAAACGCCCTGGAGCTACGTACAGGAGTTCATTGGGGTGGTTGGCGCCGAGGAGGTGGACTACAACGCGCGTTGGCGTGAGCGCGAGAATCCCTGCCGCTCCGCCTACTACCTCTATGGATTCAACGGCGATGTCCTGGCGCAGCGCAACCTGATCGTCTCGAATCTGGGCCTGCTGGCCAAGTCCGATGCGCGCGGGCGGCTGATGGTCACGGTGACCAACCTCGCCTCCGCCGAAGGCCGCAGCGGCGTGACGCTCGAGCTGCGCAACTTCCAGAACCAGCGCATCGGCTCGGCCACCAGTGACGGCAACGGCATGGCCACCATCGAGCCAGCCGGCACGCCCTTCCTGCTGGTGGCAGACAGCGGTTCTGATCGGGGCTATCTGCGCCTTGGCGATGGCAACGCGCTGCCGGTGAGCCATTTCGATGTCGGCGGCGAGACTGTGCAGAAGGGACTGAAGGGCGCGATCTATGGCGAACGTGGCGTATGGCGACCGGGCGATGCGCTGCCGCTGACCTTCGTGGTGCACGACCGCGACGGCACGCTGCCGGAGAATCATCCGGCCACGCTGGAGCTGCTCGATCCGCGCGGCCGTGTGGCGCAGACGCTGGTCAATGCGAAGCCCACCGATGGTTTCTATCGCTTCGATGCGCGCACCGCCGCCGATGCGCCCACCGGCAACTGGACGGCGCGGGTATCGCTGGGCGGCGCCACCTTCACGCATCGGCTCAAGGTCGAGACCGTGATGCCGAACCGATTGCGCATCGACCTGAATCTGGGCGAGGCGCTGCTGGGCGGCGGGCAGCCACTGCGCGGCACGGTGGAATCGGAGTGGCTGTCGGGGGCATCGGCCGCGGGGCTGAAGGCCGATGTGAATCTGAAGCTCACCGCGACCACGACCAGCTTCGACGGTTACGCCGGCTTCGTGTTCGACGATCCGGCGCGCCAGTTCAATGCCGCCGCGCAGGAGGTTTTCGCCGGCAACCTGGGCGCGGATGGCAGGGTGAGCTTCGAGAAGGCGCTGCAGACGGCGCAGGCCCCGGGCATGCTCTCGGCCGGCTTCACCACCCGCGTGTTCGAGCGCGGCGGCGCGTTCAGCATCCACTACGACGCGCGCAACTTCGCGCCCTATGGCCGCTTCGTCGGCCTGAAGATCCCGCAAGTGAACCGGCGCAACACGCTGCCGGTGGACCAGGAGCACACGGTGGACCTGGCCAGCGTCACCGCGCAGGGCGCGGCGGCCGCTGGTCGCGCCTTGAGCGTCAAGCTCTACAAGATCGACTGGCGTTGGTGGTGGGACCGGGAGCAGGGCGCACTGGCCGCGTTCGTGGCGCGCGAGAGCAGCACGCGCGTGCGCGAAGGCAGTGTCACCACCGATGCGGGCGGGCGGGCGCAGTGGAAGTTCCAGCTCGCCGAGGCACAGTGGGGCCGCTACCTGCTGCGCGTCTGCGATGCCCAGGGCGGGCATTGCGCCGGCACGGTGTTCTATGTCGATTCGCCGTACTGGAGCGCGGGTCGCGACCAGACCGGTCCAGCGGCAACCATGCTGGAACTCAGCACCGACAAGGAAAGCTACCGGGTTGGCGAGACGGCGGTGATCCAGCTGCCCGAGGCCGCGCAGGGGCGCGCGCTGGTGACGGTGGAGAACGGCAGCGGCATCCTCGATGCGCGCTGGGTGATGCCAACGCCGCAGGACTCGCGCATCAGCATTCCCGTCACGCAGGCGATGACCCCCAATGCCTATGTGGCAGTGACGCTGCTGCAGCCGCATGCCGACAAGCAAAACGACCGGCCGATACGGCAGTATGGCGTTATTCCGCTGCCGGTGGCTGATCCGGCCACGCAGCTGCAGCCCGTGCTGCAGACGGCGGCGGAGTGGCGGCCGGAAGCGGAAGTATCAGTCAGGGTGAGCGAGGCCAGCGGCAAGCCGATGACCTATACGCTGGCGGTGGTGGACGAAGGTCTGCTGTCGCTGACCAACTTCCGAACGCCCGACCTTCACGGTGAGTTCTTCCGCCGCGAGGCGCTAGGGGTCAAGACCTGGGACTTGTTCGACGATGTGAGTGGCGCCTATGGCGCCGAGCTCGAACGGCTGCTGGCGCTGGGTGGCTCGGATGACGCGGGAGCCGATGCCGCCAACAAGCAGCAGTCGCGATTCGTGCCGGTGGCGCAGGTGCTCGGTCCCTTCCAGCTGGGCGCGGGTCGAACCCAGGAGCAGAAGGTGAAGCTGCCGCGCTATGTCGGTGCGGTGCGGGTGATGGTGGTGGCAGGCGGCGGGGCAAAGCCTGCCGCTTATGGTTCGGTGCAGAAATCCGTACCGGTGCGCCAGCCGCTGATGATCCTGCCGACGATGCCGCGTGTGGTCGGGCCGGGCGAGGAGATCACCGTGCCGGTGTCGGTGTTCGCGATGAACGACAGCGTGCGCGACGTGCGCCTGGCCATCGAGCCCGACGGCATGTTCGAAGTGGTGGGCGGCGCCGAAACCAGACTGACCTTCACCGCCACCGGTGAGCAGATCGCGCTGCTGCGGCTGCGCGTGGCCGAGCGCATCGGGCGCGGCACGGTGCGCTTCAATGCGGTGAGTGGTGGCGAGCGCGCGCAGGACGAGATCAACATCGAGGTGCGCAGCCCCAATCCGCCCTCCACGCGGGTGGTGACGCAGATGCTGCAGCCGGGTGCATCCTGGCAGCATCACATCGAGCCGCATGGCATGCCCGGCACCAACCAGGTGACGCTGGAAGTCTCGCGGCTGCCGCCGCTGAACCTGGAGCGACGCCTCAACTATCTGATCAGCTATCCCTACGGCTGCCTGGAGCAGACGACCTCGTCGGCCTTTCCGCAACTGTTCCTCGGTTCGCTGGTGCAGCTGGACGAGGCGGACAAGCGGCGCACCGAGGCCAATGTCCGTGCCGCCATCGAGCGGCTGCGCATGTTCCAGCAGGCCAGCGGCGCGTTCAGTTACTGGCCGGGCGGGCTGTTCGAGGTGAGCAGCGGCTATCACCACTGGTCGGCCGTCTATGCCAGCCATTTCATGATCGAGGCCGAGCGGCTGGGATATGCAGTGCCGGCTGCCATGCGCTCGTCCATGCTGCGCCACCTGCGCAGTGCGGCGCGGGACTGGACGCCGGTGAGAAGCGCGCCGCTGGAGCAGGCCTACCGGCTGTTCGTGCTGGCGCGGGCCGGGCAGGCCGAGATCGGCGCCATGAACCGGCTGCGCGAGCTGCAGATTGATCCGGTCGAACGCTGGGTGCTGGCGGCTGGCTACCAGCTTGCAGGTCTCGCCGATGCGGCGCGCGCGCTGGCTACCGTCGATCCGCTGGCAGCCCGCGACTACCGCCGCGGCGATTACACCTTTGGTACCCCGCTGCGTGACCACGCGCTGGTGCTGCAGTCGCTGGTGATCCTCGGGCAAGAGGCGCGTGCCGAGCCGCTGATCCGCGCCATCTCTGACCGGATGGCAGCTGACAGCTGGCTGTCGACGCAGGAGACGGCCTATGCGCTGCTGGCCATGTCGCAGCTGGCCGGGGCGCGCTCCGATGGCAATTTTACCTTCACCCGCACCTTGGCCGGGAGCGCCACGAACTTCACCTCAGGCGCGGCGTTGCACCGCGAGGCGCTGACCGGTGTGCCCGATGGCGGCGCGTCGCTGGCACTGCGCAATGGCTCCGATGGCCTGTTGTTCGCGACTCTCACCGTGCGCGGTACGCCCGCAGCAGGCAATGAGGATGCCGCGGCGTCGGGGCTGGCGATGTCAGTGAGCTACTCCGATGCGGCTGGCAACGCGGTGGAGGTGGGCAGCCTCGCGCAGGGCGAGGACGTGACAGTGGACATCACGCTGCGCAACACCACGCGCGAGAGCATCGACAACATCGCGCTGACGCATATCGTGCCTTCGGGATGGGAGATCGCCAACGAGCGTCTATTTGATGCCGGTGATGGCGCGGGCGAGCGCGATGCGACCAACCGCCAGCAGGAGTTCCGCAACCAGTCCGCTGCGCGCGCCGATCACGTGGATATCCGCGATGACCGGGTGATGCAGTTCTTCCATCTGCCGGCGGGCGCCACGATCCGCTTCCAGACGCGCATCAACGCCGCATATCGCGGGCGCTTCTACCTGCCGGGGATCGTGGCCGAGGCCATGTACGATGCCACCAAGTACGCCCGCACCGCCGGCCGCACCACCGAAGTGGTGGCGCGCTAAGCGGGCACGCATCGCCGCCGCGCTGCTGCTGGCCGGCGGCGCGGTGTTCTGGGCGATGCTGCCGCGCCCGCTGTTCCACGAACCGCTGTCGGCCGTGCTGCTGGCGCGCGATGGCGCGCTGCTGGGCGCCCGCATCGCCGCCGACGGGCAATGGCGCTTTCCCGACCGCGACGCTGTGCCGGCGCGTTTCATGCGCGCCGTGGTGGTGTACGAGGACAAGCGCTTCTTCAGCCACCCGGGCATCGATGCGTTGGCCATCCTGCGCGCCGCGCGCAGCAACTGGCGCGCGCGGCGGGTGGTCAGCGGCGCCTCCACGCTGACCATGCAGCTGGCGCGGCTGGTGCGTCAGCAGGGCGGCGTGCGGAAGGGACACGGGTATGCGGAAAAAGCCTGGCAGTCGCTGCTGGCCCTGCGCCTGGAGTGCAGCTACTCGAAGGACGAGCTGTTGGCGCTGTATGCCAGCCATGCGCCATTTGGCGGCAACATCGTCGGGCTCGAAGCGGCGGCCTGGCGCTACTTCGGGCGCGATCCGGCGCAGCTGTCGTGGGCCGAGGCCGCGACACTGGCGGTGCTGCCCAATGCGCCGGGGCTGATCACGCCGGGTCGGTCGCGCGACAAGCTGCAGGCGCGCCGCGATCGCCTGCTGCAGGCGCTGGCTTCCAGCGGCGACCTGTCGGCGCTGGATCTGGAGCTGGCACTGGCTGAGCCGCTGGTGGAGGCGCCGCAAGCGCTGCCGAATCGGGCCCCGCACCTGCTTGAAACACTACGCGCACGCCATCCGGCACGCTATCGATTCAACAGCACTCTGGATGCCGACCTGCAGCGGCAGGCCACCACGCTGGTGGCGGACCAGGCCGCGCTGCTGCTGCGCTCCGGTGTCGGCAATGCCGCGGCGGTGGTGGTGGACAATCGCAGCTTCGAAGTGCTGGCCTACGTGGGCAATGCCGGCTGGGGCCTGGACGCTGGCCGTGCGCTGGCCGTGGACATCGCGCAGCGGCCGCGCAGCACCGGCAGCATTTTGAAGCCATTCCTGTATGCCGCCATGCTCGACAGCAGCCAGCTGCTGCCGCAGATGCTGGTGGCCGACGTGCCCACCCAGTTGCGCGGCTTCCGGCCGGAGAATTTCGATCGCGCGTTTCGCGGCGCGGTGCCGGCCGACGCAGCGCTGGCGCAGTCGCTGAATGTGCCGGCGGTGCGGCTGCTGCGCGACTATGGTTATCCACGCTTCCACGAGTTGCTGCAGCGGAGCGGGTTCTCGACCCTGACGAAGCCGCCGGATCACTATGGCCTGGCGCTGATCCTGGGGGGTGCCGAGGCCACGCTGTGGGATGTGATGGGCGCCTACGCCAATCTCGCCGATGGTGCGCGCGGCACCCCGGCCGACGGCGCGAACGCCACGCGCAAATTGCGCTGGCTGCTGGATGATGAGCACCAGGCAGCGACGGCTGCGCGTCCGCTCTCCATCGGCGCCGCATGGCTCACCCAGCAGGCGTTGCTCTCGGTAGCGCGCCCCGCCGAGGAGGCAGGCTGGGAACGCTTTGCGGGCAGCCGCCAGATCGCCTGGAAAACCGGCACCAGCTGGGGGCTGCGCGATGCCTGGGCCATCGGCAGCAGCACCGCACACACGGTTGGCGTCTGGGCCGGCAATGCCGACGGCCGCGGCGTGCCGGCGCTCACCGGTGGCGGCGCGGCGGCGCCACTGCTGTTCGCGCTGCACGAGATCCTGCCGCGCAGCCCGTGGTATGCCATGCCGATGGGCGCGTTGAAGACGGTGCAGACCTGCGCCGACGATGGTTACCTTGCCAGCGATCTGTGCGAGGCGCGCGATACGCTGGTGCCGCAGCGCAGTCATTTCGATCGCCAGAGTCCTTATCACCAGCGGGTGCATCTGGATGCGGCCAGCGGCGAGCGCGTGAACGCCGACTGTGTCGCGGTGAGCCGGATGCGCCATCAGTCCTGGTTCGTGCTGCCGCCGGCGCTGGCCCACTACTATCGCGCGCAGCAGGCGAACTACCGTCCTTTGCCGCCGTGGCGCGCGGGCTGCGGCGAGGATGCTGGTGCGGCGGCGCAGGCCATGATGGAGTTCATCTATCCGGATGCCGGCGGCCGCCTCTATGTGCCGGTGGATCTGGATGGCGAGCGCGGTCGCGCGGTGCTCGAGGTGGTGCACCGTGAACCGGCGGCCGTGCTCTACTGGCACCTTGACGAGGACTTCGCCGCGCGCACCGAGCTGCGGCATCAGCTGGCCATCGACCTGCCACCGGGTGAGCATCGCGTTACGGTGGTGGATGCCGAGGGGCGCCGGCTGGCGCGCGAATTCACGGTGCTGGCGCGGGGTGAGCCACGCTGAGAGGAGGACTGCGGCGACGCCGTAGCGCCGCAGGTAGTTATTTTCCGCCGCGTCGAAACAGCCGCGCCAGGAACCCCGGCTTCCTTGCCGGTCGCACGGGCTGGGTGATGCGCGGCCGCGCCGGCATGGGTGACCTGGGGGTGAGCGAGACGCCACGACCCGTGGGTGTGCGGGTGTCGTAGGGATTGAACTCGTGGCGCTTCGCGGGCTGGGGATCTGCTTCGCGCGGGCCACCGAAGGAGGGTATCGATTTCGCTGGCCGCGCAGGCGCATCGCCATTGCCCCTCCGCTCCAGGGGCTTCTCGTCATCGCCCAGAATGCGCAGGCTGGTGAGGTCGAGCTTGTGCAGCAGCCGTGAAGTGGAGTCGATGGCGTGGCGACCGGAATCCACCGCCCGCTCCCACAGGGCGCGGCCGCTGGAAGCTGGCTTCTTGTTGCTGTCCTGACCCGACACGATCCTGCTCTCCAAACCGTTTACCCGCCTCCGATCTTACCCCCGGTGACAAGGGGCACGAAGCTTCGGGACCGTCATTCTGTGACCCGC
>DATKBK010000163.1:0-4094 GCA_035514045.1 Steroidobacteraceae bacterium
CATTGCATCGATCCTGAGCGTCGGCTGCCCCACGCCCACTGGCACGCTCTGACCTTCCTTGCCGCAGGTGCCGACGCCTTCGTCCAGTTTCAGATCGTTGCCCACCATCGACACGCGGGTCAGCACGTCAGGGCCGTTGCCAATCAGCGTCGCGCCCCTGATGGGACGCGTGATGCGACCGTTCTCGATCAGGTAGGCCTCGCTGGCGGAGAACACGAATTTGCCGGAGGTGATGTCCACCTGGCCGCCGCCGAAGTTCACCGCGTAGATGCCCTTCTGCACCGAGGCGATGATCTCGCCCGGGTCATGCGGGCCGGGCCGCATGTAGGTATTGGTCATGCGCGGCAGCGTCATGTGCGCGAAGGATTCGCGCCGGCCGTTGCCGGTGGTTCTCGTACCTGTCAGGCGCGCGTTGTGCGAATCCTGCAGATAGCCGGTGAGCACGCCGTTCTCGATCAGCGTCGTGCACTGGGTGGGCGTGCCTTCATCGTCGATGTTGAGCGAGCCGCGACGCGCCGACAGCGTGCCGTCGTCCACCACCGTGCAATGCTCGCTGGCCACCCGTTCGCCGACGCGGTTGCTGAAGGCCGATGTGCCCTTGCGGTTGAAATCCCCTTCCAGCCCGTGGCCAATGGCCTCGTGCAACAGGATGCCGGGCCAGCCCGGTCCCAGCACCACCGGCATCTGGCCCGCGGGCGCCGGCACGGCCTCGAGATTGACCAGCGCCTGGCGCACGGCCTCACGCGCCAGCGCCAGCGGCCGATCGTCGGCCACCAGTTCGGCCAGGGTGTAGCGTCCGCCGGCGCCGGCATAGCCCTGTTCGCGGCGCCCATCCTGCTCGACGATCACCGACACATTGAAGCGCACCAGTGGCCGCACATCCGCGGCCAGCTTGCCCTCGCTGCTGGCCACCAGCACGATCTCGTGCACGGCATTCACGCTGGCCATCACCTGCTTCACGCGCGGGTCCATGGCACGGGTCGCGCGATCCACGCGCATCAGCCACTCGACCTTGACCGCATCGTCCATGCTGGTCAGCGGGTCCACCGGCTGGTAGAGCAGTGGCGTGTCGGCCCGGGCCCAGGCCTGCACGCCCTTGCCGGGTGTTTGCTTCGCGATCGCACGCGCGGCGCGCGAGGCCTCTTCGAGCGCCGCCGGCTGGATCTCGTCGGAGTAGGCGAAGCCGGTCTTGTCGCCACTGATGGCGCGCACACCCACGCCTTCCTCGATACTGGCGCTGCCTTCCTTGACGATGCTGTCTTCCAGCGCCCAGGACTCCTCACGCGACACCTGGAAATACAGGTCTGCCGCGTCGATGGCGTGGTCCATCACCAGACCCAGCGTGCGCTCCAGCCGCCCGTCGTCGAGGCCACCGGGGGCCAGGATGGTTCTGCGCGCCAGCGCCAGATTGTCGATAGTGACGGTCATTTGTGCCCTTTGCAGTCCAAGGTGCGTCCAAGGACGCGATGTTCAAGGGCCGGGAACTCGCGCCGCACGCGTGCCTGACGCTCGAGGTCGATTTCGCCGCTGGCAACGCCCTCCCCTTCGGCAAGCTCGCCCAGGATGTCTCCCCAGCAATCGACCACCATGCTGTGGCCCCAGGTGCGGCGGCCATTGGGATGCTCCCCCACCTGTGCCGAAATCACAAGGTGGCAGAGGTTCTCCACCGCGCGTGCGCGCGCCAGCAGCTCCCAGTGGGCCTTGCCGGTGGGCACGGTAAAGGCGGCGGACACGACGAAGTAGTCTGCGCCGAGCTCGCTCATGCGCCGGAACAGTTCGGGAAAGCGCAGGTCGTAGCACACGGCCACGCCGATGCGGCCGGCTGGCGTGTCGAACACCTGCACGCTGCGGCCCGGCACCATGCCGGCGGACTCGCGGTGCGACTCGGCGGCATCGGGCACGTTCACGTCGAAAAGATGGATTTTGTCGTAGCGGCCGATGCGCCTGCCGTCGGGACCATAAACCAGGCTGGCCGGCGCCACGCGCTGCTCGCCAGGCACCTTGATCGGAATCGTGCCCCCGACGATGGTGAGCGTAAGCTCGCGCGCGCTGTCCGCGAGCATCGACTGGATCGGCCCGTCGCCGTCGGCTTCAGCGACCGCGCGCTTGTCACGCTCCCGCTGCGGCATGATCGCGAAGTTCTCCGGCAGCACCGCAAGCTTCGCGCCACGCCCGGCCGCCTGCACCAGCAGTTCGCGCGCGCGCGCCAGATTGGCGGCCACCTCCATGCCGGAGGTCATCTGCACTGCGGCGGCCTTCAGTACCGGCTCCGTGTTCATCGCGCGCACCGCCATGACGTGTAATCGCTGAAGCCATCACCACGGCGGCCAGCGGATAGGAAATACAAACGGCCTTCCCTGCCTGACCTGTTCGCGTAAGGGGGCATATGTTGAACCCGAGCCTAGCTGCATCGGGCATTGCCCGGCAAATCCGGCGACCAGAATGCCCAACCACCCGCCAGCCGACCGCTGAAGCCGGTCTGGGTAAGGCTTTCACCAACTCAACTTGATACGTATGTGAGCCCGTCAGCCGCCATTCGGCCACGGGACTTGAACCGGCGGTATACGGGCACCGCGCTGCCACCGCGGAAATTCTCGATAATCATACATAGAGCCACTTTGTGTCGCTCGCGACTCTTCTCTGATGCGGTCTGGCGTCCGCGTTAGGCGGTACGACGCTTGGATCTGGTTCGAGCAATGGCATGCGAGGCCACGAGCACGACGATGATGATCGTATGCAGCAAGTACAGAACCAAAGGCGCCCAGGCGAGCGCTGCGGCTGAGCCAGCCGAGTATGGCGCTGAGGAGCAAGACTGCGAAGGGAGAAAGCGCGGCCACAATCCACAAGGGGTCGATGCCATGAGCCTGTGCCGCGGTCGGCACCGCGAACAGCAGGACGGCAAGCTTCAATGGCAAACGCCGGATCATGGGAGTCGTGCCACCCAACTACAATTGGGCTTGAACATGTCGTGAGCGGACAGGAAATACAAACGGCCTTCCCTGCCCGGCCTGTTCGCGTAGGCGGCCATAGATTGAACCCGAGCCTGCCTGCATCGGGCATTGCCCGGCAAATCCGGCGACCAGAATGCCCGACCAAGCCGCCAGCAGACCGCTGAAGCCGGCCTGCCCTGGCGAAGCCGCCCTGCCGATGTGCCTGAGCGAAATCCCTGCACCAGCCTGCATGCCGTAAGGATTCGCTGCCTTCGGTGCGGTGCAGCATGCTTGCTTCCACAACGAACGCCCTGCCGGGACGAATTGCGGTGCACCTGCATTGCCGCGCATGGGAGGTGCAATCGAAGTTGGCGTGGCCATCGTCCACTGGGTCCAGTCGGGCAGCTGATACCATGCAAGGATTCCGGTGTGACAAGAAGAACCTGGGGAAGCACATGGAGCTGTGGACGCCCTTGAGAACTCACGCAGCAATCTGTCTGCTGGGAACCGCGCTGCATCTGCCCGCAGCCAGCGCTGCGGACGTTGCGCTTCCGTCCCAGGCAACATCAGCAGCTGCCGCACCAGGTGCGTCTGGCCCGGTCTCTCCGGAGCTGATGCGGGCGATCCGCGCTGCGACCTTTGAGGTGGTGCTGAGGAAATCCGAAGCCGATCCACTCGGCTACGAGAGGTCCCTGCCGTTTGAACTGTTGCCGTTTGCCGAGCGCAACGATGCGTACAAGTCCATCGGTACCGCCTTTGCCATTGCGCCGGACCAATTCGTCACCGCGGCGCATGTCACCGCCGCCGCCAGTGGCAGCCTGCACGGCGTTCCCGCGCTGCGCGACGCACAGGGCAACGTGTATCCGGTCGACCGGGTGACGCGCTATTCCGTGGACCGGGATTTCGTGGTGTTCACGGTATCCGGCGCGCCGCGCATGACACCGCTGCCAACCAGCGCGCAGTTTCGGGTCGATACGCCCGTCATCGCAGTGGGTAATGCGCTCGGCCAGGGCATCGTGGCCCGCGACGGCACCTGCGCCAAAGGGCTGGCGCCCCGTCATGGCTGGCTGCTGACGGTCGGCTTCATCACCATCATTGCCGGCCTTGCCTGGGCTCTGCTGGTGATCGAGAGCTGGCAGGTGCTGACGGCAACCCTCGCCGGGG
>DATKBK010000164.1:0-2110 GCA_035514045.1 Steroidobacteraceae bacterium
ACTGGGGCGGGACGTTCCGGATCTGGACATGAGCAGTCATGTCAAGAGTATATTTTCATGCACTCTTCATGTCAAAGCCGGCGTGTTTACCGCCGGGGGGAGAAGCAGGCCGACACCGCGGTACCGATCGTGACGGCAACCGTGGCAAGGGTGTGGATCAGCAGGGTCGAAACAAGAATGGCGGTCATGTCAGCTCCTCGAAGTGCATATCAGTGGATATGTACTTGATCAGAGTGGTGCGACCAGCTGCCGGTTCCGGCTTCCGCTCACAAACCTTTATGGGAAGAATTGCGCACGGATTGTGGACGCCGCCTGGCCCGCGAGGCGGTCAGGCGCCCTTCGGGCGGAACGCCTTCATCACCGCCTCGTTGGTTTCGAGGCGCGGGCCGCCGATCAGGTCGATGCAGTAGGGGATGGCGGGGAACACAGCCTCGAGATTCTCGCGGATCGATTTGGGCCGGCCGGGCAGGTTCACGATCAGGGTGCGGCCGCGCACGCCGGCGGTCTGGCGCGAGAGGATGGCCGTAGCGACATATTGCAGCGAAGTGGTGCGCATCAGTTCGCCGAAGCCGGGCAGCTCGCGTTCGATCACCTTGCGCGTGGCTTCGGGGGTGACATCGCGCGGCGCGGGACCAGTGCCGCCGGTGGTGACGATGAGGCAGCAGCCGGCGGTATCTGCCTGGCGGATGAGCTCGCCGGCGATCACATCGATTTCGTCGGGCACGATGCGATAGTCCACCTCGAACTCGCTGCGCAGCCATTCGCGCAGCAGCGCCACGCAGGCCTGGCCGGGCTCATCGGCATAGACGCCGGCGCTGGCGCGGTCCGACACGTTCAGTACGCCGATCAGGGGCTTGTTCATGCGCGGAATTCTAACGCGTGCGTGCGCAGGTCAGGTGCCGCAGAACGTGGCATGCACGCGTTCGTGATCCTCGGGCGGAAGCGTGAATGCCTCGAAACCGGGATGATCGTCGAAGGGCTGCTGGACCAGCGCGAGCAGGGCCAGGAACGGTGCCATGTCGGCATGCTCCGAGGCGGCCGTGAGCGCGACTTCGACCCGGTGATTGCGGGGGATGAAGGCCGGATTGGTGGCCAGCATCGCAACGCGTCTTGCGAGTGGCGGCGGCGGTTCGGCTGCAAGTCGCGCGCGCCAGCGGCCAAGCCAGTCGGACACGCGGCCGTTGCCGCTGGCATTGGCCGCCGTCTGGAGAGCGGGGACGGCGCCGTGTTCGGTGGCAGCGGCGAGCTGCCGGAACGTCAGGGTGAAATCCGCACGCTGCTGCTGCATGGCCTGCAGCAGCTCGCGCACCAGTTGCGTATCTTCAGCCTGCGCGGTGATCAGCCCGAGCTTGTGGCGCATCTGCTGCAGCAGGGCCTGGTCGAACTGGTCCATGAACGCGGTGATGACGCCGGTGGCACGCGCTACTGCATCCTCGGTGTCGCCACTGAACAGGGGCAGCAGGCATTCAGCCAGCCGCGCCAGGTTCCACTTCGCAATGGTGGCCTGGTTGCCGAAGCTGTAGCGGCCGCGATGATCGATCGAACTGAACACCGTGGCCGGATCGTAGTGATCCATGAAGGCGCAGGGACCGTAATCGATGGTCTCGCCGCTGATGGCCATGTTGTCGGTGTTCATCACGCCGTGGATGAAGCCGACGCCGCACCAGGCGGCGATGAGCTGCGCCTGGCGGAGGGCGACGAGGCGCAGCAACTCCAGCGGCGGGTCGTCGGCAAGGGCAGCTTCCGGATAATGACGCTGGATGCTGTAGTCGAGCAGCGCGCGCAGCGACGCGACATCGCCGCGCGCTGCGAAGTACTCGAAAGTACCGACCCGGATGTGGCTGGCGGCGATGCGCGTGAGCACGGCGCCAGGCAGCGGCTCTTCCCGGCGCACCTGGGCGCCCGTGGCCACCACCGCCAGCGAGCGCGTGGTTGGAATGCCCAGCGCATGCATGGCTTCGCTGACCAGATACTCGCGCAGCATCGGACCCACCGCCGCGAGGCCATCGCCGGCGCGTGACCAGGGCGTGCGGCCGGAACCCTTCATCTGCACGTCGCGCAGCAGGCCGTTGCGGTCGCGCAATTCGCCCAGCAGCAGGGCCCGGCCATC
>DATKBK010000165.1:0-6375 GCA_035514045.1 Steroidobacteraceae bacterium
GGTCCAGCGCGGGCAACAGCTGGAAGCGCTGTGCCACGCCCACCAGGCGACCGGCGCTGCCCTCGACATACTCCTCGCCGCGCAGCCGCAGCAACAGCTCGAAGCCGTGCGGATGTTTGCCGTCGCGCAGCGCCACGATGGGCTGCGCATACAGTTCCAGGTCGCCGGTGCGCAGTGCCTCGCGCAGGTGGGCGGCGACGAAGTCATCGTCCACGCGGCGGATCACGCTGGCGTCATTGGACTGGTGGGTCTCGATGCGCGAACGACCGCGCTCCTTGGCCAGCCGCAGCACGTGATCGGCCGCGAGCAGGGTGCGCTCGAAGGGTTCGGCCGGCGTGTTGTACTCGGCGATGCCGGCGGAAAAGGTCAGCTTCGGCAGGTCCGGGTGCTCGCGCACCTCCACCTCTTCAAGCAGCCGCTGCACCTTGCGCGTGATGCGGGTGGCGTAGTTCACGTCCTGATCCGGCAGCAGCAGCGCGAATTTGCCGCCATCGATACGCGCCACGACCGATCGCAGCGGCAGCAGCGGCGGCACCATGAGCCGGGCCAGCACCCGGATTGCCACATCGCCCATGGGAAATCCCTGGGTATGATTGATGGTGCGCAGGCCATCCAGGTCCAGCACCACCAGCGCGCCTGCGTCAACGAGGCGCTGGCCGATCGCCGTGCGCAGCCCATCGCGCGACAGATGGCCGGTGTCGTGATCGACTTCCCGCAGCAGTCGCGGTGCGAGGCGCAGCATCTGGACCTGGGCAAGCACCGCAGAGAAGGTGTCGAAGCGATTGCCCGCGAGCTCGCGCGCGAACACCAGCCAGCCGGGGATGCGACCGGAGCCCACGTGGGCCGGCAGCATCAGCAGGCGGCAAGCGGCAGATGGATCATCGCCCTGCACGATGCGCGGCGGGCCGTCCCCGGCGTCCGGCAGCGCGGCGAGCAGGGTGGGCAGGCGGTCGAATTCGGTGGCGATGGCCGCCGACAGCGTCTTCTCGCGCACGCCCACGGACAGGCACTGGCGACAACCGGGCAACCACAGCAGCACGGCGTCAGCCAGCATGCGTTCGCCCAGCTCGCGCAGCACGTCGGTGAGGGGCATGCGCGAACGCACCCGGCGGCGCATCTCGCGCCCCAGCCGCATCAGGGTCATGTCCGCGCCGAAACGCCCGGTCTGGCTCGCGGTGGCGCTGCTATCCTTGAGTTCCATCCGAATCAGGTGTGCGTGGATTGCCGGCATACATGATCGGCCCGGGAATGCAGTTCGAGGTGTGACGCCGGTCGCAGTGGGGACCGGGGAATATGTGATGGAAAAGCGTTTCTGCTGCTATTGCGGCCACAACACCGTGATCGCCTTTCCCGAGGGCGATACCCGCGAGCGGCGGCTGTGCCCTTCATGCCATGCGGTGCACTACGAAAATCCCCGCATCGTGGTCGGCTGCGTGCCCGAGCACGAGGGGCGGATCCTGATCTGCCGCCGCGCGATCGAGCCGCGACGCGGCTACTGGACCGTGCCGGCCGGGTTCCTCGAGAACGGCGAAACCCTGGAGGCCGGGGCCGCGCGCGAGTCGCAGGAAGAGGCCCTGGCCGAGGTGCAGATCGGCTCCCTGCTGGCGGTGGTCAATATTCCCGAAGCCTGCCAGGTGCATGTATTTTTTCGCGCCCGGCTGGCCTCGCCCGGCTATGGGGTGGGCATCGAGAGCCTGGAAGCCACACTGGTCGAGCAGGCCGCGATTCCCTGGCAGGACATCGCGTTCCGCTCAACAACTTATGCCTTGCAGCACTACCTCGTCGACCGCGAGACTGGGGCCACTGATACCCATGTCACGACCCTCGAACGCCGCCATCCGGGCTAAAATGACGGGCTGAAATCCCTGGAGAGCGCATGACTTTCGTCGTCACCGAAAACTGCATCAAGTGCAAGTACATGGACTGCGTGGAGGTCTGCCCCGTGGATTGCTTCCACGAGGGTCCGAACTTCCTGGTGATCGACCCGGACGAATGCATCGACTGCACGCTGTGCGAGCCGGAGTGTCCGGCCGAGGCCATCTTCTCCGAAGACGAAGTGCCCGCCGATCAGAAGGATTTCCTCAAGCTCAATGCCGAGCTGGCCAAGGACTGGCCGGTGATCACCGAGAAGCGTCCCGGGCCTGCCGATGGCAAGGAGTGGGACGGCAAGCCGGGCAAGCGCGAGCTGCTCGAACGATAGACGGTCTGGTCAGTTGCCGGCGGCGGCGGCGGCGGCGGCGGCGCTGTCTTTGATGGCCTGCAGCATGCCCTCCGCCGGCAGATAGCCCGGCACGACCTCGCCACTGCCCAGCACCACGCCCGGTGTGCCCGTTATTCCCACCTGCTGGCCCAGCGCGTAGTGGCGTTCCACTGGCGAGTCGCAACGCCCCGCGGGCACGGTGCCACCCTGTTTGGCCGTGGTCAGGGCCGACTGGCGATCCTTGGCGCACCACACAGCCACGGCCTTGTCCCAGGAATCGGTGGCCGGTCCGCTGCGCGGAAAGGCGAGGTAGCGCACCCGGATGCCTTGCTTGTGGTACGTGGACACCTCGGCATGCATGTGCCGGCACCACTGACAGTCCATGTCGGTGAACACGGTGATGGTGTGCGCGGCACGTGCACTGCCAAAGGTGATCATCTCCTGCTCCGGAATTGCTGCGAGCAGCTGCTGGCGCAGCTCGCGGCGACGCAGCTCGGTCAGGTTGGGAAACTCGCCGTCTGCGGTGACCTGGAACAGATCGCCGGAGAACACATGGCTGGCATCGGCGGTGACGTAGTTGATCGTGCCGTTGTGGGCGACTTCGTAGATGCCGGGCACCGGGGCGGCGCGCAGGTCCGAGGGCTGGACGCCGGGCATTTTCGCGGCTAGCGCAATGCGCGGGTCGCCCGCCGGCACCGGTGCCGGATCGGCCGCTGGCACGACCGCTGCGGGTGCCCTGGAGGCAGCTGCGGGTGCTTCGCCTGCCGGTTCGCCGCTGCAGGCGCAGATGCAAAGGGCCACGGCCAGTAGTACGGCAGGGATTTTCATGCAGCCCGAGTCTAGCAGCTTGCGCACCCGCAGCTTGCCGCCGCCAGGCTTCGCTCCGGCGACCCTCACCCGCGCGGGTGATGCTGCGTATGCAGTTCCTTCATGCGCTCGCGGGCCACGTGGGTGTAGATCTGCGTGGTCGACAGGTCGCTGTGACCCAGCAGCATCTGCACCACGCGCAGGTCTGCGCCGTGGTTCAGCAGGTGCGTGGCGAAGGCATGCCGCAGCGTGTGCGGCGAGAGTTCCTTCTCGATGTTCGACTTGCGCGCATAGCGCTTGATGATGTGCCAGAAGGCCTGGCGCGTCATGTGATCGCCGCGCCGGGTCGGAAACAGGTAGTCGGTCTGGCGGTCGAGCAGGATCTCGCCGCGGCCGGTGCCGATGAACTCGCGCAGCCAGCGCACGGCCTCCTCGCCCAGCGGGATCAGCCGCTCGCGATCGCCCTTGCCATGCACGCGCAGCACGCCCTGGTTCAGATTGAGGGCCGAGTACTTCAGCGACACCAGTTCCGAGACGCGCAGCCCGGTGGCATACAGCACTTCGAGCATGGTGCGGTCGCGGCTGCCGAGTGGATCGGAAACCACCGGTGCATTCAGCAGCGACTCGACCTCTTCCTCGGTGAGTGACTTGGGCAGCGAACGACCGATCTTGGGCATCGCGATCTGCGCGGTGGGATCCTCGCCCAGGGTTCCCTCGCGCACGATATGCCGGAAAAAGCGACGGAACGACGAAAGCTGCCGTGCCGTCGAACGTGGCCGGGCGCCGGATTCGACTCGCCATGCGATGAATCCAAGCACATCGGCGCGCGTGGCCTTGGTGATCTGGCTGCCGCGGGCGGTAATCCAGCGCGACAGCGCCATGAGGTCGGCCCGGTAGGCGGCCAGCGTATTGGGGGAAAGCCCACGCTCCATCCACGCACCATCCAGAAACCGCGTGACGGCCGGATCGACCGCGTCGGGTACGGGGCGGGAGACGAATGCGGAACTGGCGGACTTGCTCACTGGGCGATCTTCCCCGTTGGCAGGAGGGGGTTGGTTTACGACACCGGCAGTATCCCGATTGTGTCCCTGGTCCCGCGTGATGCCCTTCACAGCGCTGCTCAGGCGTTAACATAAAGATGAAGCGGGTCACACTATCCCATCGCCGCAAAGCCGCCGTCACTGTGTCGTCATCCAACCGCCTTCCCGGGTGGCTCGCCATCCCTTATGCTGCCTGGGCAGGTACCGTTTTTCTGCTGCTGGCGGTTGCGGTGCTGATCCTCATGCTGCCGGTGCCGTGGCAGGAGTTGCGGCGGCGCATGGTGCGCAGCGCTGCGCGGCTTGCGCTGTGGCTGTGCGGTTTGCGCGTGTCGGTGCAGCATGTGGACTATCTGCCAGCAACGCCGTCGGTGGTGGTGGCCAATCACGCAAGCTACCTCGATGGCATCGTGCTGTTCGCCGCCCTGCCGCCGGTATTCGGTTTCGTGATCAAGCGCGAGATGAGCCGGGTGCCATTGGCAAACCTGCTGCTGCGACGGATTGGCTCGCACTTCGTGGATCGCAGCGGCGCGCAGCGCGGTGCACGCGACACCCGCAAGCTGCTGAAGCGGGCGCAGGCGGGCGGCGCAATGGCGTTCTTTCCCGAAGGCACATTCAGTGCCGAGCCTGGACTGGCGCGCTTTCGCAGCGGCGCCTTTGTGGTTGCTGCGAATGCCCGCCTGCCCATCGTGCCGGTGGCCATCCGCGGCACGCGCCGCGCATTGCCAGCCGTCCGGCCGATGCCGCGACCGGGACGCATCGAGGTGGAACTGGCCCCGCCCCTGCCACCACCGGTGAGCAGCAGTGCGGCTGACGTCGCGGTTGCGCTGGGTGCCGCGCGCGCCGCCATCCTCGCGCGCATTCCCGAACCGGATCTGGCGCCGGAGGGCTAAACTCGCGCGCGATGACGCAACGCGACCAGATGGAATACGACGTAGTGATTGTCGGGGCCGGACCTGCGGGCCTGGCTGCGGCGATTCGCCTGCGGCAGCTCGACCCGTCGCGCAGCGTATGCGTGCTCGAGAAGGCAGCGAGCGTCGGCGGGCACTCACTGTCGGGTGCAGTGCTGGAACCTGCAGCGCTGGATGTGCTGTGGCCCGACTGGCGCGATAGCGCGCCCGCGATCTGCGTCCCGGTGGTGCGCGATGAGTTCCGCCTGCTCACCCCGACGGGCGCGCTGCGCCTGCCGGTGCCACCGCAGCAACGCAATCACGGCAACCTGATCGTCTCGCTCGGGCAGCTGCTGCCGCTGCTGGCGCAGCAGGCCGAGGCGCTGGGCGTGGATGTGTTGCCGGGCTTCGCGGCGGCCGCGGCGCTGTTCGATGCCACCGGCGCGGTGGCCGGAGTGCGGGTCGGTGACATGGGCCGGGATGCCGACCGCAATCCAACCGCTGCCTTTGCGCCGGGCCCCGAGATCCGCGCGCGCATCACCCTGGTCGCCGAAGGCTGCCGGGGAAGCCTGGCCAGGACGCTGATCAATCACTACCAGCTCGATGCCGGACGCTCGCCGCAGACTTACGCGCTGGGTTTCAAGGAACTCTGGCAGCTGCCGGCCGGACGCGGATCACCGGGACTGGTGCAGCATTCTGTGGGTTGGCCGTTGGACAACGACACCTACGGCGGCAGCTTCGTCTACCACCTGGACGCCGACCAGGCGTACGTGGGCTTCGTGGTCGGCCTCGATTACCTCGATCCACTGCTGTCGCCGTTCGAGGCCTTCCAGCAGTTCAAGCATCATCCCGCGCTGCGCGAATTGCTGGCGGGCGGCGAGATCCAGAGCGCCGGCGCGCGCAGCATTGCCGCGGGCGGCTGGCAGTCCTGCCCCCGGCTCGACATGCCCGGCGCCATGCTGGTCGGCGATGCCGCCGGCACGCTGAATTTCCCCAAGATCAAAGGCATCCACCAGGCCCTGCGCTGCGGCATGCTGGCGGCGGAACATCTGGTCGAGACCGGTGACAGCGGCGGCTTTGATGCGCGCTGGCGCGCCTCGGCCGGTGGGCTCGAGCTGCGCCGGGTGCGCAACATCAAGCCCGGCTTCAAGCGCGGGCTGTGGTGGGGACTGGCCAATGGCGCATTCGAGACCCTGACCGCTGGCGTGGCGCCGTGGACCTTGCGCAATAGCGACAACCAGGCGCTGCACCGGCTTGATGAGCATGACCCGGTGAACCGGCAGTGGCAGCAACCGCGCACACTGCCGCCGCGCGACCGGCTGGCGTCGGTGTTCTTCGCCCAGACGGCGCATGATGAGAGCCAGCCCGTGCATCTGCATGTGGCCGACACCAATCTCTGCGCCACGCGCTGCACCAGCGAATACGGCAATCCCTGTACGCG
>DATKBK010000166.1:0-2405 GCA_035514045.1 Steroidobacteraceae bacterium
CGCCTATTCCAGCGCGCGCGCCATGGGCCTGTGGCAGTTCATCCCGGCCACCGGCACGCGCTTCAACCTGAAGCAGGACTGGTGGTATGACGGCCGCCGCGATGTGGTGGCCGCCACCAACGCCGCGCTCGACTACCTCACCTACATGCACGATATGTTCGACGGCGACTGGCTGCATGCCATCGCCGGCTACAACACCGGCGAGGGCAATGTCGGCAAGGCCATCCGCCGCAACAAGAACGAGAAGAAGCGCATCGATTTCTGGAACCTCAGGCTGGCCGCCGAGACGCGCGGCTATGTGCCGAAGCTGCTGGCAATGGCCCGCATCGTGGCTGAGCCGGAGAAATACGGGCTGTCGATCGAAGGCATTGCCGACACGCCCTACTTCGAGCAGGTGGAAACCGGCGGCCAGATCAGCATCGAGGTCGCGGCCGAGCTGGCCGGCATCGCCACCGAGCAGATGTATGACCTCAACCCGGCCTACCACCGCTGGGCCACCGACCCCACGGGCCCGCATCGCCTGCTGGTGCCGGTGGAATCGGCCGATACCTTCCGCCAGAGCCTGCTGCTGCTGACCCCCGACCAGCGCCTGCGCGTGGAGCGCTACATGGTGCGCGACGGCGATACGGTCACCAACATCGCGCAGCGCTTCGGCACCAGCGCGCAGCAGCTGCGCGAACTCAACCAGCTGGGCAATGCCAACACCATCGTCACCGGCTCCGAGCTGCGTGTGCCCTCCAAGGTCTCGGCATTGCCGCAGGTGGTACTGCAGGCGGCGGCGCGGGTGGATTCAAACCTGCCAGGCGCGGTGCGCGCGGTCCACGTGGTACGCAGCGGCGACACGTTGTCGGGCATCGCCAAGCGTTACAAGGTCGGCGTCAGCACGCTGGCGCGGATCAACAACATCCGCACCACCTCGTTGCTGCGCATCGGGCAGCGGATCAGGATTACTGCGGAGGCGAGCTCGAGTGGCGGCGGCGGCACCGTGATCGTGAGCGCAGATGGCCAGCAGGTCACCTACGTGGTGCAGCGGGGCGACACGTTGTCGGACATCGCACGCACGCTGAAGGTCTCGGTGACCTCGCTGCGCAGCTGGAACAACCTCCCCGGCACCGTGATCCGGCCCGGACAGCGGCTGGTGGCCTTCCCAAGCCAGGGTTCCTGAACTGCTATCATCGCGCCCCATTCGCCTGGCTTGAATTGGGGCTGACATGGGAATCCTCTCCGGCAAACGCGCGCTGATCGTGGGCGTGGCCACCGACCGTTCGATCGCCTGGGGCATTGCCCAGGCCATGTACGAGCAGGGGGCGGAGCTTGCCTTCACCTTCGGCCACGAGAAGCTCAAGGACCGGGTTGAGCCGCTGGCCGCCTCGGTGGGCTCGAAGATCGTGCTGCACATGGACGTCACCGTCGAGGGCGAGGTGGCGGCCGTGTTCGCCGCACTGGGCAGCCAGTGGGGCTCACTCGACATCCTGGTGCACGCCGTGGCCTTTGCGCCGCGCGAGGCGCTGGCCGGGGATTTCCTGTCCAGCACCTCGCGCGAGGCCTTCATGGTGGCGCACGAGGTCTCCAGCTACAGTCTGACCGCCCTGACGCGCGCAGCGGCCCCGCTGATGGCCGGACGGGCCGGCGCCGTGCTCACCCTCTCCTACCTGGGGGCGGTGCGCTCCGTGCCCTCCTACAACGTCATGGGACTGGCCAAGGCCAGCCTGGAGGCCAATGTGCGCTTCCTGGCAGCAGGCCTGGGGCCAAAGGGCGTGCGGGTCAACGGCATCTCGGCGGGCCCCATCAAGACGCTGGCGGCGGCGGGCATTCCGGGTCTGCGCAAGATGCTCACGCACGTGGCGCAGGCCTCGCCGATCCGCCGGAATGTCACCCAGGAGGATGTGGGCAAGGCCGCGGCCTTCCTGTGTTCAGATTTGGCCAGCGGCGTGACCGGCGAGATCCTGTATGTCGACGGCGGATTCAGCACCGTCGGCATGAGCTTTGCGGCCGACGCCGAAGGCTAGCAGGACCCCGCAAGCCCCTACTGGACGATGAAGGCCTGCGGGTTCTCGCGCACCCGGGCCGCAGCCACCACCGCGGCGATGTAGGCCTCTATGTCGCGGCGCGTATAACGCTCCAGCTCGCGTTGCGAGCGCAGCTCGACCAGCTGCGGGATATCCATATCTGACTGCGTGCGCGAGGCGGTGGCTTCGAACAGCGCCACGCTGCCGTCCTCCAGCTGCAACGCCTGGCGCACCGGGCGGTCGGGCGCGGGCCGCGCCGCGGCGAACAGCGCATCGCGCAGCTCCACCGGCAGCTCGGGCGTACCGCGCGCGACGTAGCGGGCCGGCTCGGGGCTGGCCTTGAGTGTCGCGGCAACCTGATCGAAGCTTCTGCCGGCGGCCAGCTGCGCCACTGCT
>DATKBK010000167.1:0-6200 GCA_035514045.1 Steroidobacteraceae bacterium
AGCCCGTCACGCACGCCCTCCACGCGCTCGACCGTGGTACGGCCCAGGCGTTCAACGATGCTGAAGTTGACCTCGCCGCGCATTGCCGCCGGCTTGGCCTCGGGGTCGTCGTGCAGCGCGCTGCGCACCAGCTGCAACGCCGACGGTTCGCCGTCGGCGAACTGCACGGCGACGCCGTGGCCCGCCAGGATGCGGGTCAGGTCATCCAGCACCCAGGCGCCGGCAAGGTCGAGCCGCTCGGCGCCCGCCGCGGCGACGCGGGCTTCCTGCACACCTTCAAGGTCAAGCGCGGCGACTTCCTTGCGAATGGGGGCGATGGCTGCGGCGCGCCACTCGCCGCGCAGTGTCAGTTCCAGCAGTGTTCCGTCGCGCCGGCTCTCGAGGAACGCCATCCCCATCCTTCAGGTGTCGTCGCGGTACCTCCGCAGACGTATCACGATGTACACCATTCCGGCGGCGGCGGCGAGTCCCAGCCACAGGCCGAGGTTCTGCAGCTGGGCGGACCAGTCGACGCCGGGGACCATGAACGTGCCGCGCGAGCTCTCGGGGCTCCATGCGAACCTGGCCCAGGGGACCAGGCGCTCGCCAAGGAACATGGCGACGTGGTTCGAGTCGAGCCACAAGCCCTCGCACAGCATTAGCACCGCTGGCGGCAGCACTGCGTACATGAGCGGCGCGCGCTTCGCCAGCACCGAAGCCAGCATGAGGTAGGTGGCCACCGGCGCATACCACAACAAAGTGAACAGCCATACGCCGGCCAGCTGCGGCATTGCCCGAAATCCGTCGACGACGGACTCGAGGCCAAGTACCGGGCGCATGGACGGATAGCGCAGCTGCAGCGCCCCCGTCAGCAGCACGTGCGTGACCAGCGCCACCAGCAGCGTGAACAGCGGCACCAGCAGCAGCGCCACGCCCAGCTTGGTGAGCACGGTCTGGGAGTCGGACACCGGCAGCGACTTCCAGAACAGGATGCTGCGATCCTTGCGCTCGGCGAACAGGCAGTCGAGCAGGTAGACCAGGCTCACCATGCTGGCGATGATACCGAGCACGCTGGCGATACCCGTCAACAGGGCGCGACCGAACATGCTGTAGGCCTCGGGAGGCACGTTCGATGCGGTGACGGTGAGATCGCCCGCCGCGCCGAAGTTGACGTTGGCGAACATCGGCACAATCACCACCAGCAGCGCCACCGACAGCGGCGCCAGCCACAGCGTGCGGTGCTCCCACAGCTCGCGCCGCACCAGCACCATGTACTTGCTGTTCCAGACGCTCATGCGGCCTCCTGCATGCGCGCCACGAACAGATCGGCAATGCTCGGCGTACCCAGCTCGCCCAGTTTCGCCAGCTCCTCGCGCGGGGCGTTCTCGAAGAACAGCGCCGTTCGCCCAAGTACCGTGCGCTCACTGAATGGCATGAACGCCCGCGCGGCGGTGAGCTGGTCCGGCTTCACGATCAGCTGCGCGTAGCGCTCGCCGAGCTGCTCCACCGGCGTGTCGAGCACGATCTGCCCCCGTTCGATGAACATCACGTCGGTCAGCAGGTGCTCTATCTCCTCCACCTGGTGGGTGGTGACCAGGATGGTGCGCTCCTCGTCCATGTAGTCGTTGAGCAGGGTGTCGTAGAAGCGGCGCCGCACCAGCAGGTCGAGCCCGAGGGTGGGCTCATCCAGTACCAGCAGCCGCGCGCGGATGGCCAGCACCAGTGCCAGGTGCAGCTGCGTGACCATGCCCTTCGACAGCTGCTTGACCTTGTGGGTGAGCTTCACGTCGGTGGCGGCGAGGAAGTCCTCTGCCCGCTTGCGGTTGAAGGCCGGATGCACGCCCTCCACATAGGCCAGCGCATCGCGCACCTGCAGCCACTTGGGCAGTACCGCCACATCGGCGATGAACGACACCTCGCGCATCAGCGCATCGCGCTGGCGGGTGGGGTCCTTGCCCAACACCGTCAGTTCACCCTCGTAGGGGGTCAGACCCAGCACCGACTTGATGACCGTGGTCTTGCCGGCTCCGTTGCGGCCAATCAGGCCCACGATGCGACCGGCGCCCACCGAGAAATTGACGCCGGCCAGCGCCTGCGTGCCGCGGCCAAAGCGCTTGGAGAGGCCGCGCGCCTCGATGATCGCAGTCATTCCTTTTGCTCCGTTCTGGTCGGCAGCGGCGGTTTGGTATCCGCGGCGAGTTGTTGTTGCAGCAGCATCGCGGGGTCGAGCCCCAGTCGGCGGATGATGGCCTGGATCTTCGGCCACTCCTGTTCAAGGAAGCGGACCCGCTCATCCTTGAGCAGGGCCGCACTGGCGCCCGGCGCCACGAACATGCCCAGGCCACGACGCTTCTCGACCAGCCCCTCGTCCGCCAGCTGCTGGTAGGCCTTGAGCACCGTCAACGGATTCAGCCGGTACTCGGTGGCCACCTGCCGCACCGAGGGCAACGGCTCGCCTTCCTTCAGCACCCCTTCCAGCATCATCGCCACCACGCGGTCGCGCAGCTGCCGATAGATCGGTTGCGAGTCATCCCATTTGGCGTCTACCGGGCTCAAGGTTCAGCTCACTCCAGCAATAGCGGCACGAGGGCAAACAGCGGCAAGCCAAGCCAGAACAGCGGACCCGCGGCCAGCCGCCCGATCCTCTCCAGCTGCTTTTGTATCCTGGATGATACCGGTTGCCGCACCCGGCCGTCCTTTGCTGCAGATATGGAATCAATCGCGATCATCTGTGTGCTCCGCTCTCAGCCGCCCGGCAGCGGCGCGCCCGGCATCTGCGCGACGTAGGTGTCGGCGGGCGCCGTGGCGGCGGCGCCCGCCGTGAAGGCGACCGCGACGCTGGTGAAGATGACGCTGGTGGCGACCACAGCCAGTCCAAGGGTGATGGCGCGAGACACCAGATCCAGCCGAATCGGCTCCTTCGAGCTTTCCATTTCCTATGCTCCTTGCGGTCGTTGAATCAAGATGCAGGCCCTTCCCGCACCCCTATGGTGTTATATCTAACTACAACACTAGAGAGGTGTCAACACCCTCCATGAGAAATCTCCGGGTGCCGACCGGCAGTTAGAATCCGCCCCCACACCCTGGAGCCGCGGAGAGCAAATTGAAGAAGCCCGTTACCGTCACGATCACCGGCGCCGCCGGCCAGATCGGCTACGCCCTCGCCTTCCGCGTCGCCTCTGGGCAGCTGCTGGGCAATGACCAGCCGGTCAACCTGCACCTGCTGGAGATCACGCCGACGCTGCCGGCGTTGCAGGGTGTGGTGATGGAGCTGAACGACTGTGCGTTTCCGCTGCTCAGCAATGTGGTCGCCACCGACGACGCAAAGGTGGCGTTCAGGGAAGCGCAGGTTGCGCTGCTGGTCGGCGCGCGCCCGCGCGGCCCCGGCATGGAGCGCAAGGACCTGCTGCTCGCCAATGCGCAGATCTTCAGCGCCCAGGGCAAGGCGATGAACGACGTGGCCGACCGCGATATCCGCGTGCTGGTGGTGGGCAACCCTGCCAATACCAATGCACTGATCGCGCGCGCCAACGCCCCGGACCTCAATCCGCTCAACTTCACCGCGATGACGCGCCTGGACCACAACCGCGGCCTGTCGCAGCTGGCCGAGAAGACCGGTGCGCACACCACGCAGATCCGCCGGTTCACCATCTGGGGCAATCATTCCTCCACCCAATACCCGGACCTCTCGCACGCCACTGTCAGTGGCAAGCCCGCGACGTCGCTGGTGGATAAGAAGTGGGTGGAAGAGACCTTCATCCCCGTCGTGCAACAGCGCGGCGCAGCCATCATCAAGGCGCGCGGGGCTTCTTCGGCCGCATCCGCCGCAGCCGCGGCCATCGACCATGTGCACACCTGGGTGAAGGGCACCGCCGAGGGCGACTGGACCTCGATGGCCGTGCCTTCGGACGGCAGCTACGGCATCAGGGAAGGCATCGTCTATTCCTATCCCGTCACCACGCAGAACGGCGCGTACGCCATCGTGCAGGGACTGTCGGTGGATGAATTCAGTCGCGAGCGCATGGATCTATCCGACGTCGAGCTGCGCGAGGAACGCGACGGGGTGAAGAACCTGCTGTAACGCACAGCGTCCACCGCGTCGATGCCACCAATGAAAAGGGCCGGTCTCATGCTACCGGCCCTTTCCTGTTGCTCCCGCCGCAGGCGCGGGACTTGAAACGCTCAGAAGTTGCGCTTCAGCGTCACCCCCCAGGTGCGCGGCAGTGCCGGGGTGTACGTGGTGGAGCCCGCGGACTGCGACCAGTCCTGGTTCGCCAGGAAGTACAACCGGTCGGTGACATTGTTCACCTCCAGCGCAGCCTCCCAGTTGTTGTCAGCACCGCGCCAACCCACTCGCAAGTTGGCCACGCCATAGGGCGCAACGCGGGTGAACGGTGAGTTGATCGCGCTGGAATGGATCTCGGACTGAAACGACCAGTCCAGCCGCGCCAGCACGGTACTGCCGTTGGCCGTGTTGCCCTCCCAGAGCAGGCCCGCGCTGTACTTCTGCTCCGGCGTACCCGGTGGCAGCATGTCTTCCGACATGCCGGTCTGCGGATCCAGGGATGTGTACTTGAAGTCCAGCGCGCTCACGCTGGCATCGAGGCTGAAGCCCCGCCCCAGCCGCCAGTTCGCTTCCAGCTCCAGGCCCGTGACATCGGCAGCACCGACATTGGCCGGCAGCAGGCAGGGCGCAGCCGGCAGTGGCGGCGCCACGTCGCAGCTCACCAGGGTCAGGATGATGTCCTTGTAGTCGTTGAAGAACACGGCGCCATTGAGCCGCAGTCGATTGCCCAGCAGGTCGGACTTCCAGCCCACCTCGTAGGTGGTCATGGTCTCCGGCTTGAACGTGAGCACCTGCCATGGGAAGAACGGCCGCGGATTCACACCGCCACCCTTGTAGCCAGTGGACACCTGCGCATAGGCCATCAGCGCCTCGTTGAAGCGGTAGTTGGCGCCGATACGCCAGTCGGTTCGATCGCCGGAGTACGAGGTCTCCAGCAGGCGCAGCGCCGGGAACGCGCAGTTGGGGGGCGAGCTCGGCGTGATGGGCGGCGGACCGGGCGGACACGCGCCGGCGGGGCTGGCGGCGGGATCACCCGGGGTCGTGCCGTCGGGATTGCGCCGCTGGTAGAGATAGTCCTTCTCATCCTCCGTGTAGCGGATGCCCGCGATGAAGGTCAGCGCGTCGGTGGCATGGAATTCCGCGTGACTGAACACCGCCTTGGAGGTGGCAGGGGTCTCGTCAGGCCCGTGGATGAAATCCCAGCCGGCGTAGTTCAGGTCGACGCGGGCCTCGAGCGTCCCTTCCTGGTCGAAGTAGAAGCCGCCGAGCGTGTAGTCCAGCCGGCCATCGAACGCCGAGCCATTGAATCGCAGCTCCTGGGTCCACTGCCGGTGCACCAGGGTCTGCAGCAGCTGCTGGCTTGGCAGTGGCGAACCATCGACGTCCTGCGCCCACGAAGAGTCGTACTCGCGCCAGGATCCGATCCATTTCAGCGCGTAGTTCTCGCCCAGCGTCCAGTCCACCGTGCTGCCCACGCCCCACTGCTTCAGGTGCTGGATCGGCGGCACCACAAAGGGCTTGTAGGGCCGCTGGGTGGTCGGGTCCAGAGAGTCGATGAAGGTCGCGTAGGAGATGTACGCATCCTTCTTTGATCCGGTGCGGTTCGGGTCGCAGCTGTTGGGCCCCCAGGGCACGAAACGGCAGTCGTAGGGCACGCCGTTCTGCTGGATGAAGCGCGGATCGTTCGTATCAGTGATCACCACGCCGTTGGCGAGGCTGTTCGTGGCGCGGGTCAGCAGGCTTGCGCCTGCCTCCGACGTGTCGTTCACCACATCGCCACTGAAGTTGACCTCGATGTCATCGGAGGCCAGCCAGCGCAACGAGGCGCGACCAGCAACCACCGAGGTGCCACCCAGCGTGCCCAGTTTGCAGCCGGTACCGACATTCAGCGTCGTCAGCCCGGAACCCGGATGTGTGCAGGCATAGTCGAGCCGGTCCATATACCCGTCGCGGCTCTTCGCCGAACCGGCCACGCGCATGAACAGCGAGTCGGTGATGCCGAAGTCGCCAGTCGCCCGCACGTCCATGCGGTTGTAGCTGCCATGCGTCACCGACACCGAGCCGCTGCCGTCACCGGAAGGCTTGCGCGAAAACAGCTTGATAGCGCCGCCGATCGAGTTGCGGCCGGCCAGCGTGCCCTGCGGACCGCGCAGCA
>DATKBK010000168.1:0-10618 GCA_035514045.1 Steroidobacteraceae bacterium
CGTTGATCGGCCGCCTGCTGTACGAATCGAAGCTGATCTATGAGGACCAGCTGGTGCAGCTGGCCGCCGACTCGAAGAAAGTGGGTACCCAGGGCGAGGAGCTGGATTTCGCGCTGCTGGTCGATGGCCTGCAGTCGGAGCGCGAGCAAGGCATCACCATCGATGTGGCGTATCGCTTCTTTTCCACCGACAAGCGCAAGTTCATCATCGCCGACACGCCGGGCCACGAGCAGTACACGCGCAACATGGTCACCGGCGCCTCGACCGCGGACCTGGCGGTGATCCTGATCGATGCGCGCAAGGGGGTGCTGACACAGACGCGCCGGCACAGCTACATCGTGTCGCTACTTGGCATCCGCAATGTGGTGCTGGCAGTGAACAAGATGGATGCGGTGGACTATGCCCAGGACCGGTACGACGCCATCGTCGCCGACTACCTGGACTTTGCCCGCCAGCTCGGCCTTGCCAATGTGACCGCGATTCCGATTTCCGCGCTCAGGGGCGACAACATGACCGCCCGCAGCGACCGCATGGCCTGGTATCCCGGACCGCCCCTGTTGCAGCACCTGGAGAGCGTCGAGGTCGAGGACCGCGCGCGACACCTGCCGCTGCGCCTGCCCGTGCAATGGGTGAACCGGCCGCACCAGGACTTTCGCGGCTTTGTCGGCCAGATTGCTGGCGGCGTGGTGTCGGTGGGCGACCGCATCCGCGTGCTGCCCGCCGGCGTCGAGGCGCGCGTGGCGCGTATCGTCACCCATGACGGCGACCTGCAGCAGGCCGTGGCCGGCCAGTCCATCACGCTGACGCTGGACCGGGAGATCGATATCTCGCGCGGTGACCTGATCGCCGCCGCCACCGACCTGCCAGAAGTGGCCGACCAGTTCCTGACCACGGTGATCTGGATGCACGAGCAGCCGATGCTGCCCGGGCGCCAGTACCTGCTGAAGACCGGCACCCGCACCGTCAACGCCACCGTGGCGCCGCCACGGCACCGGGTAAACATCAACACCCTGGAGCAGCAGCCCGCCCAGCAGCTGGAGCTGAACGAGATCGGCGTCTGCCAGCTGACCCTGGACTCGCCGGTGGCGTTTGATCCCTATGCCCTGAACCGCGAGACGGGCGGCTTCATCCTGATCGACAAGCTTTCGAACGACACCGTGGGCGCCGGCCTGCTGCAGTCGGCGCTGCGCCGCGCTGACAATGTGCACTGGCAGGCACTGGATGTGGACCGCGCCGCGCGCTCGCAGCTGAAGGGTCAGCGCGCCTGTGCGCTGTGGTTCACCGGCTTGTCCGGCTCCGGCAAGTCCACCATCGCCAACCTGGTCGAGAAGCGCCTGCACGCGCTGGGACGCCACACCTATCTGCTCGATGGCGACAATATCCGCCACGGGCTCAATCGCGACCTGGGCTTCACCGACGCCGAGCGGGTGGAAAACATCCGCCGCGTGGCCGAGGTGATGAAGCTGATGGTCGATGCCGGCCTGATCGTGCTGGTGTCGTTCATCTCGCCGTTCCGCTCCGAGCGGCGCATGGCGCGCGCCCTGCTGGGCGAGGAGGAGTTCTACGAGATCTTCGTCGATACCTCGCTGGAAGAAGCCGAGCTGCGCGATCCGAAGGGCCTGTATCGCAAGGCACGCAGTGGCGCGCTGCCAAACTTCACCGGTATCGACTCGCCCTACGAAACCCCCGAGGCGCCCGAGATCACCGTGCACACCGCCGGGGAAAGCGCGGCCGATGCTGCCGAACGCATCATCGACGAGCTCGACCAGGCCGGCGTCATCGCCTATGCCTACAACACCCCGCTTGCCGGACTCTGAGCTGCTCGATGCCGTCAAGGGCATCGCGCGCCGCGCGGGGCGCGAGATCCTCGACGTTTATGGCACGGATTTCGAGGCCAGTGCCAAGGCTGACGACTCGCCCCTGACGGAAGCGGACCTGCGGGCACATCGCCTCATTGACGCGGCGCTGGCGGCCCTGCTGCCACGTCTGCCGGTACTCTCGGAGGACTCGGCCGAAGTTGTCGCGTGGCAAGAGCGCAGCACGTGGCGCCGCTACTGGCTGGTCGACCCGCTGGATGGCACCAAGGAGTTCGTGGCGCGCAACGGCGAGTTCACCGTGAACATCGCGCTGATCGAGGACGGCCGGCCGGTGTTAGGCGTGGTGCATATCCCGGTCAGCGACACCACCTATTCCGGCATACCTGGTCGGGGCGCTTGGCGCGAAGCCAACGAGCGCCCGCCTGCGCCGATCGCTGCACGGCGGCTTGCGTTGTCGCCACTGCGCGTGCTCGGCAGTCGCTCGCATGCTTCGCCGAAGATGGCCGCCCGCCTCGCGGCGCTGGGACCGCATGAGTTCCTGGCCGCCGGCAGCTCCATCAAGCTGTGCCTGATCGCAGATGGCTCCGCCGATCTGTATCCAAGACTGGGTGGCTCGACCGAGTGGGATATCGCCGCCGGCCAGGCAGTAGTGGAAGCGGCAGGCGGCCAGGTCGTGAGCCTGGAAGACGGCCAGGCACTGCGCTACAACAAGCCAGACCTGCTCAACCCGAAGTTCCTCGCCTACGGCGATCCGGCGCTGTGGCGCCGCTGGCCGCGCGACTGAATCCGAAAAGCCCTACTCGGCGACGCGGGCGCTGTCGATGCGGAATCTAACGGCTGCCAACTGCTCCGCACTCAGCGCGGCCAGCCCGGCATCGGCCGCAATCTGCGCGCCAGAAGCCAGCGGACCGCGCACATTCACCGCACGCCCCTGGGTGACGATCTGGCCCGCGGAGTTGATCTGCACCGGTGTCACCACGATGCTGCCCACCGCCACCGGGGCGCGGTTCTGCACCACCATCACCGGCCGCCCCTGGCCATCGCGCGCTACCTGCGCGGCGACGTAGTTGCCAGGATTGCGCGGCAGGTCGAGCAGCATTGCCTCGCGTGCCGCTTCCTTGCCGATGGCGCTCTCCGAGGAGGACGCGGCCTGATACAGCTTCAGTGCGCCATCCACATCGCCGGCATCACGCTTGAGGTTGCCCAGGTACAGGGCAGCCGGTGCCGTGGGCAGCAGGTCGAAGCTGCGCTGCAGCCACTGGCCCGCCTGGGACTTGTTGCCCATGCGGTACTGCGCCACGCCGCCGCCCAGCCAGGACCCGAAGTAGTCCGGGTTGTACTGCTGGGCGCGTTCAAAGTGAGGCAGCGCCTCCCGGTTGCGCTTCTCGACCACCGCAATCTCGCCCAGCAGCTGGTGGAACTGGGCCTCGCGCGGCACCAGCCGGACCGCTTCTGCGGCCAAACCCTTGGCCGCGCTGTAATCTTTCTTCTGCATTGCCGCGATGGCCTGGTCGTACTTGTCATAGGCGGGCTGCATCTGGCGCAACGGCGCCAGCTTTGCCAGGTAGCGCTCCTTGCCCACCTCGCCGCCGGCACCCAGTTGCGCCACAGTCTCGCGGTTCTTCGCCACCCGTTCGTCCGAGGGCGGATGGGAGGCAAACAGGCCTTGCAACCAGCCGCTATCGCGACCCTTGGACAGGCGCACAAAAGTTTCCTGCAATGCGACCGCCGCCGTGGGGTCGTAGCCGGCTGCTTTCATCAAGCGCGTACCGTAGAGGTCGCCCTGCAATTCGGCCTCGCGTCCGTAGCGCGTGTGGAGGAGCTGGGCCCCGATGTTGCCGGCAGTCAGCGCCAGCCCTGCCGTCTGTTCATCCACACCGCCCACCATGGCGCCGATCTGCCCCAGCATCAGGCCGCCCTGCAACAGGGTGCCTCGCTCCTGCGACTGTGCACCGTGCCGCGCCAGCGAGTGCACGATTTCGTGACCCAGCACCGCCGCCAGCTCCGCCTCACTACCCATCTCGGTAAGCAACCCGCGATTGATGGCGATCTTGCCGCCAGGCAATGCCCAGGCGTTGGGTACGGAATTGTTGAGCACCGAGAATTCGAAGGGCAGATCGCGCGGCTTGACCAGGATGCCGTCAGTGACCGCGACCAGTTTCTGCCCGACTTCGTTCACGTAGGCAGAAAGTTCTGGCAGCACCTCGTAATCGCCGCCCTCACTCTGGCGCATGGGCGCGTAGTTCTGCTGACCGATCTGGATTTCCTGCGCCTCGGAGACGAACTGGATCTCCCGCTTGCCGGTGACGGGGTTGGTACCGCAGGCGGTGACCAGCAGCAGCACCGCGCAGCAGTGGCTGAGTGAGAATCGCGCTTTCATGGTGTCGCCCCTTGTTGACCTGCGGGTACACACTGATTTTAGCGCCGCCCTCCGGCCACAACTAGCCGGAACAAGTCCCACACGGCAACAGGTCTGACGCCTATAGACATGGCGCCCCCGCCGGGAATTGAACCCAGACCTGCCCCTTAGGAGGGGGCCGTTGTATCCGTTCAACTACAGGGGCATTGCGGGCCGCAATGATACCCTTGGGGCGCATGAATCCACAGAGTATCGCGCTGGTCTTTGCCGGTGCCGGCGCCGGCGGCGTGGCGCGCCTGCTGCTCAATCACTGGCTCAATCCGCTGTTCATGGCGTTGCCACTGGGAACCCTGGCAGCCAATGTGCTGGGCAGTGGCGCAGCCGGCGCTTTGCTCGGGTTGCTGGGCGCAAGGGTTGATCTGGACCCGGTGCTGCGACCGCTGTTGCTGGTCGGCTTCCTGGGCGGGATGACCACGTTCTCGACTTTCTCGCTGGAAGTGGTGCAGGCACTGGACCAGCAGCGCGCCTGGCTGGCCGCCGGCATCGCGCTGCTGCATGTATGCGCCGCTGTGGCCGCGGCCATCGCGGGGCTGATCGGCGTGCGTGCACTGCTGAGTTAGCAGCGCACGCATTGCACCCTGGAATCAGCGCGGCGTCAGGATCACCAGTCCCCAGGGACTGCCGCCCACCGGGATCTTGCTGGTGATCTGCATCGAGGCTGCATCCACCACTGACACGTCGTTGGAACCGCCATTGGCGGTGAACAACGTCTGGCCGTCAGGACTGACGGCAACGCCCCAGGGCCGTGGTCCGACTTCCACCGAAGCAACCTGCTTGCCGGTGGCCACTTCGATGGCCACCAGGGTCTGACCCCGGCCGGTCACCGTGTAAAGCAGTTTGCCGTCATGCGACACCGTCATACCCACCGGCCGCACCAGGTCGCCGCCCTCGAGCTTCCAGGTGCGCAGCACCTTGTGCGTCCGGGCGTCGGCCACCGTCACCGTCCCATCGTTCTCGGCGGAGATGAACGCCAGTGCGCCATCGTCGCTGAACTCGGTGAAGCGCGGCCGCAGCCCCACATCCAGCGTCGCCACCACCTTGTCGGTCTGGGTGTCGATCACGGCAATCTGGTGGTCCTCTTCGGACGACATGTACACCCAGCGTCCATCCGGGCTGAGCGTCACGCCTTCCGGCTCGCCGCCCACGGGCATGGTGGCAAGCACCGCACCCGAGACGGCATTCATCACCACCGCCTGGCCAGTGTCCTCGCTGGCGATGTAGAGCTTGGTGCCATCGGCGTTGACCGCCAGCTGCTCGGGGTCGGACACGCCACGCAGCACGGTGACCAACTGCAGCGATTCCAGGTCGACCACGCCTATGCCGTCGGCACCTTTATCGGCCGGCGGCAGCGTGCTCTCATCTGTTCCGGGCGGCGCAATCGGCGATCCGCTCAGGGCCACGTACAACAGCTTGTGGTCTGGGGAAATCTTCAGCCCCCGCGGGCGTTTGCCCAGCGGCAGCGTGGCAATCACCTTGCGGGTGGGACCGTCGATTACGCTCAGATCGCCCGAGCGCTCGTTGGTAACCAGCACCCGATAGCCGCCGATCTCCAGCGGTGGCACGGGTTCCGCATCAGCGACCGCGCCAGGCACCGACGCGCCGGGCGTGGCGACAGAATCCGTGGCGATGTCTGACGCGGGCGGAGGCTGCGAACCGCCGCAGGCAGCCAGCAGAGTCAACGGCAGCGCAACCAGTAACGCGCGTAGCGCGGCAAGTCTGTAACCCGTCTGCATCGTCTTCCTATCCCCCGTGCTGTCGATTTGTCCGGCGAGGGACATCCTATTATTTGTGCCTTCGGCTGGCGCAGGGCCTTGGCTAACCCCTAGAATTGCGCCCGCGCGTGGGGCGGTAGCTCAGTTGGGAGAGCGTCGCGTTCGCAATGCGAAGGTCGAGGGTTCGATCCCCTTCCGCTCCACCACCTTTCCCCCCTGTTGCTGCAGCAGCTGCTGCCTGGCGGTCTTGAGGTCGGCAAGCCGGCCCCGGTCGGGTTTGGGATAGGCGAGCTTCATCGCCTCCAGCGTCTCGTTGACGATCTGCGAGATGATCAGCCGTGCGTTCTTCTTGTCGTCGGCCGGCACCACGTACCAGGGCGCGGCGCGGGTGCTGGTCGCCGTCAGTGCCTGCCCATAGGCGCGCATGTAGTCGTTCCAGAAGCCGCGCTCCTCGACGTCTCCCATGCTGAACTTCCAGTGCTTGGCCGGATCCTCGATGCGCTCGAGAAAGCGTTGGCACTGCTCTGCCTTCGAGAGGTGAAGAAAGAACTTCACCACCACCGTGCCATTTCGCGTCAGGTGCGCTTCGTGCTCGCGGATCGAACGCAGGCGATCACCCCAGAACTTCTGGCTGCCCGCGTGCGGGTCCGGCAGGCGCTGCGCGCCCAGGTATTCCGGATGCACGCGCACCACCAGCACTTCCTCGTAGTAAGAACGATTGAAGATGCCGATGCGGCCCCGCTCTGGCAGGCGCAGGCTGGTGCGCCACAGGAAGTCGTGGTCCAGCTCTTCCTGGCTGGGCTGCTTGAAGGCGAATACCTGGCAACCCAGCGGATTCACGCCCGACATCACGTGCTTGATGGCACCGTCCTTGCCGGCCGCATCCATGGCCTGGAAGATCAGCAGCAGCGAATGGCGGTCACCGGCATAGAGCAGTTCCTGCAACTCGGCGGTGCGTTCGACCTGCTTCTCGAGCCGGTCCTCGGCGTCGTCCTTGTTGCGGTAGAAATCCGGCACGCGGGTAGGCCAGTGCGCCAGGTCCACGGCGTGCCCGGGCGGCACCCTGAAGCGGTGCGTATCGATGCGACGCAACGGCGGCGCGCGCTTTTTCTTCGTCTTCATGCTGCTGGCGCCTTTGGCACCAGCCCCAGCCGCGCCGCCGCCTGCAGCAGCTGCACTGCAGTTCCGGCACCCAGTTTCTGGCGCAGCGCCGACTGGTGGTTGGCGACGGTCTTGGAGGTGAGGCCCAGACTGCGGGCAATGTCACCCACGGGCCTGCCGTCTACCAGCATGCGCAGCACTTCGAACTCGCGCGGCGACAGTGACTCGGCCCCGTCACCGTCGCGCGTCAGGCTGCGCATGGCCAGCTCCTGCGCCACCGCCGGCACGATATAGGGCTTGCCGGCTGCCACCGCCAGCACCGCCTCGACCAGCACCTGCGGGGCGGCGGCCTTGGTGACATAGCCGCGCGCGCCGGCTTGCAGCGCCCGCGCGGCGAACACCGAATCCTCGTACATGCTGAACATCAGCACGTGCGCCTCCGGGTCGCGCGCGCGGATGCGGCGCAGCGCCTCGATGCCGCTGGCACCGGGCAGTGCGATGTCCATCACCGTGACCTGGGGGCGATGTTCCTGCCAGGCAAGGTATGCGCCCTGCGCCTCGGCCGCCTCACCGACCACGCGGATGCTGGCGCTGGTCTCGAGCAGCCGCCGGTAGCCCTCGCGCACCACGGCGTGATCATCCACCAGCAATACGGTGACCGCCTCCTGACTCACGCGCACCTCTTGCGCAACGGAATGTCGACGCGGATCGTGACACCCTGCCCGGCCGCGGACAACACCTCGAAGCGTCCACCGAGCAGGCCGACCCGCTCGCGCATGCCCGCAAGGCCGTTGCTGCGATGGACGGGTGCCTCCGGATCGAACCCCTGCCCGTCATCGTGCATCTCCAGCACCACGCCGCCGGCTGCGCCGGCACTGCGGGTCAGATCGATGTAGAAGTGGTCGGCCCGCGCATGACGCACGCAGTTGGTCAGCGCCTCCTGCACGACACGATAGAGGGTGAGATTGACCACTTCACCCAGGTCTTCCAGCGCACCCGCCATCGACAGCTGCACGGCCAGCGCAGGATGAGATACGCGCCAGCGATCCACGCAGGCCTCCAGCGCTGCCGGCAGCCCCAGTTCATCCAGCGCCGTGGGCCGCAGGTTGCGCACCAGGTCGCCGGCCGCCGCGTATACGCGATCGACGTTGACCGCGATGCGCCCGGCGGCCGCCGACTCGGGCAGCGCTAGTACATCCAGCTTGATTGCGTTCAAGGTCTGTCCGAGCTCATCGTGCAACTCTCGCGCCAGGCGCCGGCGCTCCTCCTCCTGGACCTCCAGCAGGCGGCCCACCAGGCGACGGTTCTCGGCCAGCGCGCGGCGCAGCTGCGCCTGCCGGAGCGCGTACAGCACCACCATGCACAGGGCGAACACCAGCAGGCCGCTGGGCCACTCATCCAGCTCGAAGTGCTCGAAGCGGCGGGTGGCCTCGAACATCTGTTCCTGCAGCTCCACCTGCGCCGCCAGCACCGCCGCCAGCAGCGCGGTGGCTACGGCAATGGTCAGGTCGCGCCACAGGGAATGACTGGGGAAAGAACGCACTTGTTGGGTGTTCATGACCCCATGATAGGCAGCGTTGATTGGCACCTGAAGAGTCCTGCGCGGGAATTCTTCCCGGCACATGCCGGGAAGTTCCGGGCTGGCTGCGGAACAGGCCGGGGTCGAGAATGCCGCCCGGTTCTACAGACAACGGTCGATTCCGGGGATGGGATTCATGCATTCGACGCTCCGCGCAGCAGTTTGCGCAGTTCTTCTCACCTCCTGCCTCGGCCCCGCCCTGGCCGGCGAATTCGCCGACGAGGAAATCCTCGACGAGGTGGTCGTCATTGCCCCCTATGGCGGCGCGCTGGCGCGCGACCGCGTGCCAGCGCGCGTGCAGACCGCGACCGCCGATGACGTGGACGCCCTGCAACCACTGGACCTCACCGAACTGCTAAACCGCGGCTTTGGCAGCGTCAGCATCAACCATGCGCAGAACAATCCCTTGCAGCCGGACCTGAACTTCCGCGGCCAGACCGCCTCGCCGCTGCTGGGTCTGCCACAGGGCCTGTCGGTCTACGCCAATGGCGTGCGGATGAACGAGACCTTCGGCGACACCGTGAACTGGGACCTGCTGCCGCTGTCGGCCATCTACAGTGTGCAGCTGCTGGCAGGCACCAACCCGGTGTTCGGCCTCAATTCGCTGGGCGGCGCCCTGTCGCTGCGGATGAAGAACGGCTTCAACTACGAGGGCACCGGCGCCGAAGCGTGGGGCGGTTCGTTCGGCCGCCGCGGCGGCTCGCTGCAGCACGGCGGCAACACCGGCACCTGGGGCTGGTACGGCAACCTCGACTACTTCGCCGAGGACGGCTGGCGCGACTTCTCCAGGTCCGAAGCGCTGCGTGGCGTGGGCGCGATCAGCTACCGCGACGGCGACCGTCATTTCGATCTCTCGCTCGCCCATGCCGACAGCAAGCTGCGCGGCAACGGCGCCTCGCCCGCCGAACTGCTGGCGGTCGAGCGCGATGCAGTGTTCACGCATCCGGATATCACCGACAACCGCCTCACGCAGGTGATCGCCGAAGGCTCGCGGACACTGGGCAGTTTCAGTCTGTCGGGCAACGCATTCTTCCGCAACCTGCGCACCGATACCTTCAACGGCGACGGCACCCTCTTCGAGGAGTGCGATATCGGCGGCGATGAATTCCTGGTCGAGGAAGACTTCGAGGACATCGATGCGAACGACGAGTGCAATGATGGCGATGACTACACGGTGGTGCTCGACCCCGCAGGCGATCCGATCGAGGCCGAACTCAACGGCGAGGAACTCAACGCGGTCAACAACATCGGCCGCCGCAGGCAGAAAAGCCAGGGCGGCTCGGCGCAGCTGGCCCATGAGCTGGAGCTGGGCGATGGACGCCGCAACGACCTGACGCTGGGCGCAGGCTGGCAGCGTGGCAAGTCGGCCTTCGACGCGGTGGTCGAGGTGGCACAGCTTGCCGAAGACCGCTCCACCACCCGCACGGGCATCTTCGCCGATGAGTTTCGAACCGAGGTCGACAGTCGCGTCACCACCTGGAGCCTGTACGCCGTCAACACCTTCGACGTGACCCAAAGCGTGTCGCTCACGACGGGCGCGCGCTACGACCACACGCGCATCACGCTGGCCGACCGCAGCGGCCAGAGCCCGGAGCTGAACGGCAGCCACCGCTTCGACCGGGTCAATCCGGCAGTGGGCGCCACCTGGCGCGGGGCCACGGGCGTCGTCGCCTATGCGAGCCTGGCGCAGGCCAGCCGCACCCCTACGGCGGTGGAACTGGCCTGCGCCGATGAGGCCGCCCCATGCAGCCTGCCCAACGCCTTTCTCGCCGATCCTCCACTGGACGAAGTGGTGGCCCGTAGTGGCGAGGTCGGCCTGCGCGGCAGTACGCCCGGTGGCGTGAACTGGCATGTAGGCGCCTTCCACACCATCAATCGCGACGACATCCTGTTCCAGACCACGGGTGGCGCGCAGGCCAACGTCGGGTTCTTCGACAATGTCAGCGACACGCGCCGGCGCGGCGTGGAACTGGAACTGTCGCAGCGGCTG
>DATKBK010000169.1:0-2693 GCA_035514045.1 Steroidobacteraceae bacterium
CCTGGCATGCGGCGGCCATTCTGGCTGCCGCATGCTGCTTGTTCGCGGGCTGTGCCACGCGCGGCCCGCTGCTGGAGCCGACCGCCAGATCGGTCGAGCTCATTGACACTCCATTCTTTCCGCAGAGCGATTACCAGTGCGGCCCGGCCGCATTGGCAACCGTGCTCGTGGCCGCCGGCGTGACCGTTACTCCAGAGGAGCTGGTGCCGCAGGTCTATGTGCCTGCGCGTCGCGGGAGCCTCACGCCAGAAATGCAGGCGGCGCCACGACGCTACGGTCGCATCGCCTACCCGGTGGCGCCGGAACTGGCTGCCATCGTTGCCGAGCTCGATGCCGGCCGCCAGGTGCTGGTGCTGCACAACTACGGCCTGCCATTCTGGCCACGCTGGCACTATGCCGTGGTCATCGGCTACGACGCCGCGCGCCAGCAGATGCTGCTGCGTTCGGGTACCACACAGCGCCAGCAGATGGGCGCGACCAGTTTCATGCGCGCCTGGGACAATGCCGATCGCTGGGCACTGGTGCTGCTCAAGCCCGGCGACTTGCCGGCCGGCGCCGAGCGTGCGCCATATCTTGAAGCTGTTTCCGCCTTCGAACGCTTGGCAACGCCCACTGATTCACGCCTTGCCTTCGATGCGGCCATAGCACGCTGGCCAGAGGAGCCGGTGGCATGGGTGGGACGCGGCACCGCGCGTTATCGCGCAGGCGAATTGCAGGCAGCCGTCGGCGATTACGGACGGGCAGTCACCCTCGATCCGGCGCTTGTCGGCGCGCGCAACAACCTGGCGATGGCGCTGCTTGAGCTGGGCTGTCCAGCCTCCGCACAGCGCGAACTGGACCGCATCGATAGCGGTCCACTCCAGGGCACGCTGCGCGAAGCGGTGGCCGACACTGCGCGGCAGATCGCGGCGCGCATGCCAGCTGCGGACGGCGCAGCCTGTTCAGGTCTTTACTGAAACTGCTGCTCGGACGACGAGCATCCGCGAAAAATGGCGGACCGCGTGGGCGTCGGCCATCGCGCAAGCATTCGGCCCGCTGGAATAAGGGAAGGTTCCGTGGCCAGCCAGCTGCAGTTGGATTCACAGGACAGCCGCGCCCTCTGGCCCGGGCTGGCGCAGCGCATGGGCGGCGAATACGGTGTCATCGCCTGGTTCGTGGCCTGCTACCTGCCGCTGGTCTGGCTGGGCTACGCATTCAAGGCCGACGAGCTCCAGCTATCGGTGATGTGGCCGGCTGTCGGCCTGCTGCTGGCGGTGCTGTATATCGCACCCCTGCGGCATTGGCCGCTGATCATTGCCCTGCAGCTGGCCTGCGAATACACCCTGGGCCTGGTCATGCGCGAGCCCTCGCTGCCCTGGGGCCTCGTGGCGTTCATGCTGGCCAATTCAACCGATGCCGTGGTCGGCGCGCTGGTGGCGCGCTGGCGACTGAGACGCATCGACGTGGAGCGAGCCACGCAGATACTGCAGTTCCTGCTGGCCACCGCAATCGGTGCAGCGGCCAGTGCGACTGTGGGCGCTGCGATCGCGGTGTTCAGTTATGGCGCTGAAAGTTATACCTTCCAGTGGCAGCTGTGGTGGGTCGGCAACGGGCTCGGCGCTCTGGTGGTGGCGCCGGTGGTGATCTTCTGGAGCCTGCCCGGACCGCGGCCATACCGGGTCCTTCGACTGCGCAACCGCTGGGAGATCCCGGCCTTCGCCGTCGCGCTGGCCGCCAGCACCTGGTGGCTGTTCGCCGGGCCGCAAAGCGCCGCCGATTCGCTGCTGAGGACACCAGCTGTGCTGCTGGCGCTGCTGCTGGCAGCGGCGTTCCGCCTGCCGCCCCGCTGGTCGAGCCTGTTGGCACTGGGCACCGTCATGGTGGCCGCAGCACTGGGCGCGCACGGGCGCAATCCGTTCTTTGCCGCCGACCCCTACATGCGGATACTGGTCCTGCAGGCGTACCTGGCGCTGCTGGTCTGCGTGACGCTGATTGTGTCGACCCTGGTGGCGGCAATGCGCAGCGCACTGGAGCTGGTCTCCTCCAGCGAGTCGCGCTACCGCAGCTTCATCACCCTGAGTTCGGAGGCAGTCTGGCGCGTGGAGATCGAACCGCCCATGCCCGCAACGCTATCGCCCGACGCCCAGCGCCAGTGGCTGCGCGACCATGCCCATGTGGCCGAGGGCAATGCCGTGTTCGAGCAGTTGGCCGACGCCTGCACCGAGCCGCACGGCGATCACGGGCCGAAATGGCTTGCCGAGCGCTCCTGGTGTGCCCTGTACGAAGAGCATCTGGAGCAGGCGGCGCGCAACGGCTACGCACTGGATGGCCAGCGCCTATCGGCCCACATTGCCGGGCGAGCGCGCACTTTCATCACGACATTCTCCGGCGTGGTCTCGGACGGACAGCTGCAACGCATCTGGTGCGTGGCACGCGACGTGTCGGAGATTGTCGACCTCAATACCCGCCTGCTGCGCGAGCGGGAGCGGCTGCGCGCCTACGCGCACCAGCTGGTAACGGCCGAGGAGCGTGCGCGACGCGCCACCGCGGTGGACCTGCACGACGGCATCGGCCAGTCGCTCACCGGCATGGCCATGTCGCTCGAGGTGGCGCGCATGCAGGCACCGCAGATCGGCGCGCTGCTCGACGATGTGCGGGTGAACCTGCGCCAAGTGCAGGAGCACACCCGCAGCATGATTGCTGACCTGAGCCCG
>DATKBK010000170.1:0-2374 GCA_035514045.1 Steroidobacteraceae bacterium
ACGCCTGCACCGCGCCCAGGTTCACGCCCGGGTCAGTCAGGCCGTGATCGAGCTGCCACCCGAACAGCGCAAGGTGATCCGCATGTGGGCGCAGGGCACCAGCATCCGGGACATGGCGCGCGCCAGCGACGCACCCGCTGATACCGTACTCAGCCGAAAGAAGTATGCGATGGCGCGCATGCGAGGTGCACTCGCCGGGCTGGCGCACCTTTGACATTGGCGCGGCGTGAATAGCATGCTGCGTGCCTAAGAACAAAAAGCAGTCGGTCTGATGAATTCGCCCAACTTCAATCGGAATGCCACCGCCGCGGTGCTGGTCCTCGTGGCTTTCGCAGCGGTGGGGCTGGTCTGGCTGCGCCAGCCGGCCGCCGATGCACCGCCACCCGCCGTCAGCGCTCCCACCCGTGCCGTGATGCTGACCGGGCTGATCGACACCTCACTGCAACGCGTGAGCAACATGCAGCAGTCCCCGTCGTCGGCGCCGCCGGCACAACCGGTGCTTGCCGTGATGCCGTTCGACGCGCCGGCCGACGACGGAACCTTGTCCGCCGTGGCCGATGCGCTGTGTGATGCCGTGCTCGATCGCCTGCAACGTGACAACGGCCCGACCGCCTGTGCCTGCAACTCGGCGCGAATCGCTGCGCAGGTGGGCATGTCGCCGGCCGAAGTGGGCCGCCTGTTAGGTGTGCGCTGGTTGCTGACCGGGACCCTGTCGCGCGAAGGACAACAGTTGCGGCTGCGGGCGCGCCTGACCGCTACCGCCGATGGCCAGGAACTCTGGACCCACGATGCGCTGTTCGCTCCGGACCGGCTGCAACAGCTTCCGCAGCAGCTGGCCCAGCGCGTCGTCGGTCGTGCGCCGGCAGTCGCCAGCGAAGCGCCCACGAGCGTGCATTCGCCGCCCGGTCCGGCCTATGCGCAATACCTGCAGGCGCTGCGCTTGCGGCGCATCGGGGGACGCGAGAATCTGCTCGAAGCGCGCCGGCAACTCGACGAGGCTCTGGCGCTGGCACCCAACTACCCGCCGGCGATCGTCGCCAGCATCGGTCTGAACAGCAACCTGTTGGCGCTTGGTGTAGGCAGCGGTGCCGCGGTCGACGCGCAGGTGCGCCAGGCGGCTCTGCATCTGCGGCGCGTCGATCCCGACGGGCCGCAGGCGGCGCTGGTCGGATCGTCGGCCGCGGTCGGACAACGGCGTTGGACCGAAGCGCTGCAACTGCTGCAGCATGGCGCCGCCAATCATCCCCAGAACGCGACATTGCTGCACACCAAGGCCGGCATCCTGATGATGATGGGATATCTGAAACAGGGCCAGACCGTGGCGCACCAGGTGGCGTTGCTGGAACCATTGAATCCCTCTTCGCACGAGCGCCTGGCGCGTGCCTGGTCGCTGCTGGGCGACGATGCGCGCCTGCACGAAAGCGCCGTGCTGGCGCGCGAACTGGGCTGGGGCCCGCAGGCAGCGGGCTTTTTCGGCCAGCATTCACTACGGCAGCGCAATGCCGCAGATGCTGAACGCCACTGGGCCGAGGGGCTCGCGGCGGCACAATTGCCGACTGAGTGGTTAGGTCCGGTGCTGCGCGCACACCTCGACCCGACCGTACGCGTCAGCGCCGTGGCTGCGGTGGATGCCGTACCCGATGCGGCACGCAAGGCGATGAACCACCTCTTTCTGGCGTATGCCCTGGCCGGCGACGTCGAGCGCACTCTCGGCGCACTGGCCCGCACCCGCGAAGAAGTGCCCACGATGTGGGTCACGGATCTGTGGTTGCCGGAGATGGCCGCCGTCCGCCGCGACCCCCGCTTCGTCGAGTATGCCCGCGAACTCGGGCTTACATCCTTGTGGGAAGCCCACGGCGAACCCGACCTGTGCAGCCTCGTGAACGACAAGGAATGGCGCTGCCACTGAATGGAGCAGACAACTCTCACCGATGCCTGAACATCACCGTCAGCTCGCGAGGCGCGAACTCGCCTGAGGCGAGCTCCTGCGGTGATACCGGGTCGAAAGCGAATCCCGTGGTTCCCTCGACCGCCACCTTGCGGATGTCGCGGGTACGCGGCGCGCGAATGGAACGCGTCGCCAGAGAATTGCAGCCGCCGAGGTTCAGTCCCGCGCCCGTCTGCGGGTCATTCACCCTGACGATGTCGCGTGTGGCCATTGTCAGCGCCGGGCTCGAGCACGGTGTGATCACGAAGCGCAGGGCCTCGTCGCCCTGCATGGCCTCGAAGCGGTACGGGCCAAGCCGCAGCAGCTGGCCCGCGGCAACGTCGATGCGGTCGATCTCGGTTTCCCGCCCGGCCGGATTCACATTGACCACGCTCATACGGCCTGGCAGCGATGGGCGGTACATCACGATGAACTGATCGCCGCTGC
>DATKBK010000171.1:0-3257 GCA_035514045.1 Steroidobacteraceae bacterium
TTCCATCACTCGTGTAAACGGATCAAGCGCACCTTGTTGCAACCTAGCATTTCGTTGCAGCGGGACCGTGATGGATGAAGTGCATACTTCAAGGCGTCGGCGGGCGGCCGCTGAATTCGGGCGTTAGGCCACTCTGATGCGACGCCGAAGGATCATCCTCGCTGTCGTCTGCTATCCACTAATCGGCTTGGTCGTTCTAGGCTTCGTTTTGGAGATAGCCATGCGCGCCTTCGCCCTTTTCGCACTATCGCTCTCGCTACTAGTTCCATCTCTTGCTGCAGCCAGCGAGCCGGAAGCGCCCACCGACACATTGAAGAAGGCGGTGCTGGCGTACGAGAATTGCGATGTCATGGCGATGATGGAATTGACCGCTCCTCATCAGAGGGCGGTTCTTAGCGATCAGGCGCTAGCTCTGGCAGAAACCACGTGCAAGAGAGATGACAGTCGCGCTTCGAAGCTGAAAGCACTGAAACTCGCAGAGCAGTTCAAGCCTACCTTTGAAGAGGACGGCAAGTACGCGGTCTTCGACTTCTCCGGCATGGGCTTCTCCAAGGCAGAAGAGAAGCTCCGCATGATTCGCATTGATGAAAAGTGGTACCTACTCCACTAAGAATCAAGGCGTTGCCTTTGCCGCCCAACAAATCGTGGCAGCGATCAACAGACCAGCGAAATGCTCGAACGTCTCGGCAGAGTACTCCGGGCAATTCGGTCCTCCAATTTCGGTGGCATGGAAGGCGCCATGTCCCCGGAGCCACTTCTCGACACCTCGCGTCGAGACATCAGGGCTGAACCAGACAAACCTGACGAATGTCGCCAAAGAGACGATATTCCCCAATGCGACAAAGACTACTATCGATCGCCCCGCAGCTGTTCGACGATCGCGGGATTCTCCAGCGTCGAGATGTCCTGCGTGATCTCGTCCCCTCGCGCGATGCTGCGCAGCAGCCGGCGCATGATCTTGCCCGAGCGGGTCTTGGGCAGGTTGTCGGCGAAGCGGATGTCGTCGGGCTTGGCGATGGCACCGAGCTGCTCGGCCACCCAGGCGCGCAGTTCATCCACCAACGCCCTCGTGTCGCCTGAGGGGCGATCACCATTGCACACCACGAAGGCGAACACGGCCTCGCCTTTCACGTCGGGCGGCCGGCCGACCACGGCGGCCTCGGCCACGCGCGGATGCGCCACCAGCGCGGACTCGATCTCCATCGTGCCCAGGCGATGGCCGGCCACGTTCAGCACATCGTCGATGCGGCCCATGATCCAGTAGAAGCCATCGGCATCGCGGTGCGCGCTGTCGCCGGCCACGTAGTAACGGTTGCCGAACTTGCTCCAGTACGTGTCGAGGTAGCGCGCGTTGTCACCCCAGATGGTGCGCAGCATCGATGGCCACGGGCGCTTGATCACCAGGTAGCCGCCGGCGTCGGCGCCCGTCACCAGGTTGCCCTCCTCATCCACGATGTCGACATCGATGCCGGGCAGCGGCTGCGTGCAGGAACCGGGCTTGGTGGCGGTGACACCCGGCACCGGCGAAATCATGATGGCGCCGGTCTCGGTCTGCCACCAGGTGTCGACGATGGGGCAGCGCTCGCCGCCGATCACGCGGTGGTACCACATCCAGGCTTCCGGGTTGATGGGCTCACCGACGCTGCCGAGCAGCCGCAGCGACGACAGATCGTGCGCTTGCGGAATCGCATCGCCGAGCTTCATCAGCGCGCGGATCGCGGTGGGTGCCGTATAGAAGATGCTGACCTTGTGATCCTGGATGATCTTCCAGAATCGCCCCGCATCGGGGTACGTGGGTGCGCCCTCGTACAGCACCACGGTTGCGCCATTGGCCAGCGGCCCGTAGGCCACATAGCTGTGACCGGTGACCCAACCGACGTCTGCCGTGCACCAGTAAACGTCCTGCGGCTTCAGGTCGAACACCCAGCGTGAACTGAGCTTTGCGCCCAGCAGATAGCCGGCGCTGGAGTGCTGGATGCCTTTGGGTTTGCCGGTGGAGCCCGAGGTGTAGAGCAGAAACAGCGGATGCTCGGCATCCACCCAGGCTGGCTCGCAGGTGTCGGCCTGGCCCTGCACCACATCGTGCCACCACAGGTCGCGGCCGCCCTGCATCGGCACATCCACACCGGTGTGCCTGAGCACGATCACCTTCTCTATGCTTGCCGCCCCCTCGGCCAGCGCCTTGTCGGTGGCGGCCTTCAGTGCCACCACCTTGCCGCCGCGCCAGCCGCCGTCGGCGGTGATGACGAAGCGCGCCCCCGCGTCCTCGATGCGGTCACGCACCGACAGCGCGGAGAAACCGCCGAATACCACCGAGTGGATGGCGCCTATGCGCGCGCAGGCGTGCATGGCGATGATGGCCTCGGGCACCAGTGGCAGATAGATGATCACGCGATCGCCCTGGCGCACGCCCAGCGCGCGCAACGCATTGGCGAAGCGGCACACTTCGGCATTCAGTTCGCCGTAGGTCAGCCGGCGCACCGCCCCGTTCTCGGCCTCGAAGATCAGTGCCGGGTGCGCGCGCCGCGCGGCGAGGTTCACATCCAGGCAGTTGAACGAGACGTTGAGCTGCCCATCGGAGAACCAGCGGTAGTTGGGCGCTGCTGATTCGTCGAGCACCTGGGTGAACGGCCGATGCCACACCAGTTCTTGGCGCGCATGATCCGCCCAGAAGCCTTGCGGGTCGCGGGCCGCCTGCTCGCGCAGCAGGGCCAGCGCGCTGGCATCAGGGTGGGCGCCCGCCGCGAAGGCGGTCGGAGGCCCGAAGCTGCGGGTCTCGTGCAGCGACGATTCGATCTGGTGGTTGTTGCTCATAAGTCTCTTGCGCGCCGGTTACGGACCGGCCGTGCGCACCCTGGCGCGAGTGAAATCAGTGCATCCAGGCGCGGATGCGCGCGTGCAGCGGGCTGCTGCGCGGGAAATGCGCCAGCAGGTACTGCATCTGGTCGGCCAGCACGCGCCGGCCCTTCAGGAAGATGTACTCGGCGTAGGTCGGCGTGAATGGCACCGCGATCAGCTGCATCTTCGCCTGCTCTGGCGTGCGCGAGGCCTTGGCATTGTTGCAGCGGCGGCAGGCGGTGGCGACGTTGTTCCAGGTGTCGCGCCCACCCTGGCTGAACGGGCGGATATGGTCGCGCGACAGATCGCTGGACGTGAAGCGCTGTGCGCAGTACAGGCACAGGTAGCCATCGCGCCGGAACAGCGTCTGGTTGTTCAGCGGCGGGATGTAATCGTGGCGGGTATTGCCCGGATTGGCC
>DATKBK010000172.1:0-8515 GCA_035514045.1 Steroidobacteraceae bacterium
TGGAGCTGACTGAAGAGCTCGAACGCGCTGGATCCTGATTGGAAGCGAATGCCGTTCGGCTTTGCAGCAGGAAATGTACTTACGCTGGACCGGGGTCGTCGTCCGGAAGCAAGTGCCCGGCGCGGTCGCGCTTGGTCTGCAGGTACCGCTGATTGTGCGCGTTGGGCGGCGCCAGCAGTGACTCCATCTCCTCGACGTCGATGCCGCGCGCGCGCAGCTCGCGCACCTTGTGCGGGCTGTTGGTGAGCAGCCGGATGCGGGTGTAGCCCAGCTGCGTGAGCATCGCCGCGGCGATCGCATAGCTGCGCTCATCGGCGCTGAACCCCAGGTGCCGATCGGCATCCACCGTATCGAGCCCGGCATCCTGCAGCTGGTAGGCGCGCAGCTTGTTGGCAAGGCCGATGCCGCGTCCTTCCTGCGCCAGGTAGAGCAGCACGCCGCCGCCCTGTTCATGCAGCCGCTTCACCGCGGTCTGCAGCTGCTCGCCACAGTCGCAGCGCAGGCTGCCCAGCAGGTCGCCGGTGAGGCAGGAGGAATGCGCGCGCACTGGCACCACCGCGGCGGGGTCCGGATTTCCCACCACTACCGCCAAATGCTCGCTGGCATCGCGCCGGTCGCGGAACAGCACCACGCGGCTGTCCTCGCCCTCGCGCAAGGGGACGCGCGCCTCGCTGACACGCAGCAGATCATCGGCACCGGGCAGTGCGTAGCGCTCCACCTGGTCGACGCGCACCGCCAGCACGGTGGATGGCACCGCGTCGCTCACGACGTCGGTCACCAGCAGCGCCGGCAGCAGCTGCGCGCTCTTGGCCAGCTGCACGGCCGCCGCGCTCAATGGATCGGCACAGATGGCATGCGGCACGGCCTCGCCCAATGCCGTGCGCCAGCTGGCGACCTCCCAGTGGCGCCCCAGCTCCTGCAACTGTGCCGCGCCAAGGCCCGCGGGCAGCGTCAGCAACAGCACCTCGTCGGATTCGCAGGGCACGCGCAGTGCGGCGGCGCGCGCGCCGGTCACTACCAGCGCAGCGCCGCCTGGTTGGGCCAGGGCATGGGCAACCAGCGGCGCAGCGGCGGTCTCCAGCGGCACCACCAACCGCCAGGTGCGCCCCGCTGCATCCTGCACTGCAATGGCGCGACCGCGGCGCAGTTCGGCCAGCACGCGATCCACGGCCAGCAGCGCAGCATCGCCCTGCGGCGGCTCCGGGGCGCGGGGAACGGCCTGCAGGCGGGGACCAGTCATGAGGAGGAGCCTACTCCAAAAGGCTCAGCGACCGATCGTGCGGTGCAGGAACCCGATCACGCGTTCCGCCGGTTCGCCGGGGCCGAAGAACGGACGTGCCGTATGTCCAACGCCCTTGACGATGACCATCTCGGCCACGATCCCGGCCCTGCGGTAGGCCCCTTCCAGTTCCAGCGCCTGAATCACCGGAATGTTCGTGTCCTGGTCACCATGCAGGATCAGCACCGGCGGATCGGCACGGTCCACATGCGCCACGGGACTTGCCAGCCGCGTCAGCTCCGGCACTTTGTCCGGCAGGCCGCCAAGCAGCAGCTGCAAGGCCGGCACGCGCAACGCCAGCCCTGAGGGCGGAGTGTGCGCAATGATGGTGGCAAGGTTGTAAGCGCCGACCCAGCTGACCACCGACTGCACGCTGGAAGAAACATCCAGATGCTCACCCACCGTGCCTTCGAGCTCCGGGTGGCCGTTGGTCGCGCCCACCAGCGCGGCAAGGTGCCCACCTGAAGAGGAACCGGACACCGCGATGCGATCGGCGCGGTAACCATACTCTGCCGCCTTCGCGCGCAGGAAACGGATGCCGGCCTTGATGTCGTGCACGTTGGCGGGAAAACGCGCGTCCTGGCTGGAACGGAAATCCAGACTGGCCACGGCGTAGCCGCGTTCGACCAGGAAGGGCGGGGCTTCGGTCTTGTCGCCCAGGCGCCAGGCTCCGCCGTGCAGGTAGATCACCAGTGGCGGGCGCTCGACGCCGGCCGGCAGGTGCAGGTCGAGCAGCAATGCCTTGCCATCGACGCGGGCATAGGGGATGTCGATGAGGCTGCGGATCTGGGGCGCGGCGGCGGCGGCGGCGAGGCTGGCGCCACACCACAGGCACAGCAGGGCGATCATCTGCCCTGTGCGATTCAGCCGGGTCTCACTGGCGCGCGTCATCGGTACATTCTGGCCCGGGTGTCCGGCCGCGGCAATCGGCGGCCAGGCATCAGGGTGCTGCAGGAATGGTGCCCAGGGTCGGAATCGAACCAACGACACGCGGATTTTCAATCCGCTGCTCTACCAACTGAGCTACCTGGGCATGCTGGGCCGGCTGGCCGCGGGGAAGCGGTCAGGGGGCGCGTATTAGACCGGGGCGGGCTTCGGGGCGTCAAGGCCACAGGCCGCCGTTTCAGGCCGACGGAGGCTGGAATTCCTGCGGCTTGTCCGAGCCGGCGCCGAAGAAGTACTTCTCCATCTCGGCTTCGAGGAACTTGCGGGCCTTGGGGTCCACCGGGGTCAGGCGGTACTCGTTGATCAGCATGGTCTGGTGGCGTACCCAGCCCGCCCAGGCCTCCTGCGACGCCTCGTTGTAGATGCGCTGACCGAGCGGCCCGGGATAGGGGGCGCGCGCAAGGCCCGGGGCCTCGCGCTTGAGCAGGACACAATTCACGGTGCGGGTCATGGCGGCGGGTTCTTCAGCAATTCGGCGACGGGTGCGGGCAGCCCGATGGAGGCGGGTCGGGCGGCGTTATACCACAGGCTGTCGGGCTGCTCCCCGATGCCGCCCGGCTGCGCCACCCGGGCCCAGAGCGGATGGATCAGCAGGTCGAAATGCGTGAACACGTGCAGCAAGGGCGGCCCCTCGCGCGGCACGGCGTCGGCGGGCAGCCCCGCCAGCACCGCCTCGCGCGATGGGTATTCCGGCGGCGACCACAGGCCGCCCCAGATGCCTGCAGGTGGGCGCCTGAGCAGCCGCACGCCGCCCGCGCTGTCCTGCGCAAACAACATCCAGGCCTCGCGCCGTCGCCGCTGCAGTGGCTTGCGGGGCGCGGGATAGTCCTGTTCGCGACCGGCCGTAAGCGCTGCGCAGCGCGCGGCCAGCGGGCATTGGCCGCAGCGCGGCGCGCGTCGCGTGCACACCGTGGCGCCCAGATCCATGATGGCCTGGGTGTACTGCGCCACGCGCGCAACCGGTGTGAGCAGCGTGGCGAGCCGCCACAACTCCTTCTCGAAAGCGCCCTCGCCCGTGCGGCCCGGCACCGCGAACACACGCGACAGCACCCGCCGCACGTTGCCATCCATGATGGGATGCGATGCATCGCGCGCCAGCGCCAGAATGGCACCCGCAGTAGAGCGTCCGACCCCAGGCAGCGCCGCGACGCACTCGAACTGCGCAGGAAACTCCCCGCCGTGTTCGTCGCGCACCTGTTCGGCCGCACGCTTCAGGTTGCGCGCGCGCGCGTAGTAGCCAAGGCCAGACCAGCAATGCAGCACATCATCAAGCGGCGCGTCGGCCAGTGCGCGCACATCGGGAAAACGCTGCATGAACCGTTCGAAGTACGGGATCACTGCGGCCACCTGCGTCTGCTGCAGCATCACCTCGGACACCCACACGCGATAGGGCGAGGGTTGTTGCTGCCAGGGCAGGTCGTGGCGGCCCTCGCGTGCGTGCCACTCGAGCAGGGCCGGCGCGATGGGCGCAGGCGGGTTCACGTCAGCGCGGCACTTCAGCCGACGTTGCCGCTGTGCCACTTGATGGCGTACTGCACCAGCTGCGCGTTGGTGTCGAGCGCCAGCTTGCGCTTGATGGTGAGGCGATGGGTCTCGACAGTCTTCACCGACAGCGACAGATTGTCGGCGATTTCGCGCGTGCCCAGGCCCTGGCCGATGAGGCTGATCACCTGCAGCTCGCGCGCCGACAGCTTGTTGGTGGTGTCGCCATCATGGGCGTCGCGCGCGGCGAGACTCGCCCTGAGTGTGTCGCTGATGAAGCGCTCGCCGCGCAGCACCGTGCGCAGCGCCGTGATCAGCTGCTCGGTGGCGGCCTGCTTCATGATGTAGCCGGAGGCGCCCTGGGAGAGCAGCCGTTCGGCATAGACGGCCTCATCGTGCATCGACAGCACCAGCACGCGGATGGCAGGGAAATGTGCGTTCACATCGCGCACCACGTTGAAACCATCGCCCTGGTCCAGCGACAGGTCCACCACCATTGCCTCGGGCAGAAGCTCGCGCACCAGACGGCGCGCCTCCTGCTCGTTGTGCGCCTCGCCGCAGACGGTGAGATCCGGCTGGGCATTGATCATCAGCTTGATGCCCTGGCGGACCACCGGGTGGTCGTCGACTACCAGCACGCGTCGCACATCCTTTTGCGTTGCGGTCTCGGTCATGTCTTGTGATCCATCCTTGCCGGACACCGGCAGTGCAGGCGTGCGCCCTGTCCCGGACGCGATTCGATCTGAAGAGAGCCGCGCGCCAGCTCGGCCCGGAACCGCATCATGCGCAGCCCCATGCCCACCGGAGCGACCTGCGTGGGGTCGAAGCCCACCCCATCATCCACCACCTGCAACTCAAGGTCCGTGCCGCTGACGCGGAAACTGAGCTGGATATCACCGGCGGCGGCATGGCGCGCTGCATTTTCAACTGCTTCCTGGGCGATGTGGAACAGGTTCATCACGGAATTCTCGTCCGCGGTCAGTTCGGCCGGCAGTTCCATCGAGAGTCGCACGCGCTGACCGTATACCTCATGCACGGTGTTGACCAGTTCTTCGAAGCCCTCGGTGAGTCCTTCGACCGAGGGCCGCACCGGCGACAGGCCGCGCGCCAGCAAGCGCGTCCTGCGCACCGCGCTGTTGAGCAGCGTCACCACCTGGTTGAGCTCGCCGTCCAGGGTGGCGGAACCCGTATCGGCGACCCGGGCGCGGAGTCCCTGCAGCATCATCGCAATGCCCGACAGCTGCTGTCCCAGGCCCTCATGCAGGTCGCCGCTCACGCGTTGCTGCACCTGGGTGGCCATCTGGATCATTTCGCGCTCCAGCTGCTTGCGCGCGCCGATGTCGGTGAACACGGCCACCACAAAGCGCGTAGCGCCCAGCGTCAGCGAGGAGAAGCGGCCCTGCAGCGGTAGCAGGCTGCCGTCGTTGTGTCTGGCTTCCAGATCGATCAGCGCCGGGGAGTTCCCGCTCTCGGTGGCCTCGAGGGCGGTCTGCAGCAATCCCTCGAAGGCCTCGCGCGACTGGAAGCTCAGCGCGTGGGAATTCACGCCCTCTCTGATCCGATCGATGATGCACGCCAGCAGCCTCAGGCGATCATTCTCGGGCAGCTGGCGCCACCCGGCGACCGCGGGGCGCAAGGGATCCCCGCGCTCGCTGGCGGTGCCGCTGCTGCCCTGGCCCTTTTCCGTCATGTGGGTCGATTGTGCCGAAAGCAGAGTAAGGGATTCTCTTATACGTGCCGCGCGGGCGGCACCAATACAGGCTACAGCCGGACGGTGAAATCCCCGTCCCTGGGATTGAGATCGAAGCGGCCACCCTGTACAGCCGAGACCCACCTGGTGGTCTTGAGAAAGCCGCCGAAGGCGAACAGGTGCACGCCCTCGAAGTCCGACCCTGCAGCGTTTGCGGCCGCGAGCTGGTTTACCACTTCTTCGGGACCGCTGTCCTTCAGCAGGCCGGCGATCAGGCTGGCCTTGCCGCTGGTCAGCGCGCGGATCGAGGCGCCGGCGCCGCAGATCCTGGCGTAACGCAGCAGCGTCTTGATGCTGGCCGGGCCGCCGAGGCCGGGACGGATGGTGTTGGTGATGCCGTTGGCGCGCATGACCTCCTCCCAGCCGATGATGGGCTCGGCCTCGAAACACACCTGGGTGGTGAACTTCAGTTCGAAACCCTGCTCCTTCGACAGCGCCACCTTGCGCGCCTCGAACTGGCGCTGCTGCTCCGCGGTCATGTGCGCATGGCCTTCCGGGTGGCCAGCCATGTAAAAGGTCTTGATGCCGGCCCGGGCGAACTCGCCGGTCTCGAGCACGCCGATGGTCGAATCGAAGGCGCCTTCGGGGGAGGGCATGTCGCCGGCGATCAGCAGCATCCTGGTTGCGCCTGCAACCTGCGTGAGCTTGCGGGCGATCTCGGCCACCTCGGCGCGGTCCTTGATGCGGCGCGCCGGCACATGCGGCACGGCATTGAAGCCGGCCTCGCCCACGGCTTTGGCGGCTGCAGTCAGGTCATCCCAGGTCTGGTTGGGGAACAGCGCAATGAAGATGTCCGTGCCCTTCGGCACCAGCGTCGCGGCTTCGGCAAGGAACTCGGTGTCCTTGCAGGTCATCTCGATCGAGGCATTGGCAAGCAGCGCGCGGATCTGGTCGCTGGTGGCGGCAACTACGGACATCAGGCTCGGTTCTCCTCAGGAAACCCTGGGGTTGAATATTCTGGGGGAAAGCAGCGCCGCCATGAGCAGCAACCACAGCAGTGACATCGAACCGGCCCCCCCGCCGCCATCGACGGGCTGCAGGGGCGGCGTGCGCACGCTAAGAAGCGTATAGGCGTTGCGCACGCCCTGCGGGGTGTTCGCATCGCCATCGTCCGGGTCGGTGCAGGCGATTCCGAAGACGTAGGTGCCCGCCGATGGCGAAAGCACCTGGCTGCCTGCCTCGGTGACCTCACCAGTCCACGCCAGTGGACCGCCGAACTTGCGGCAGGTGGTGCCCGAGGGCACGGTCCAGTTGAACGTGACGCTCTCACCCTGCAGCATTTCGATAGTCGATCCGTACAGCTCCGCCGGCAGGACGCCGCCCGTGCCAAGGTCGAGCTTGGTGATCGCGCCGGGCCAGGCGTCGGTGTCGGAGAAGCCGGCAAAGTAGATGGTGTCGTGCGCCAGCAGCACATTGGAATGAGGCGCAGTGCCGGAGGCACTTTCCGCGGCAAAGCCATGCAGCATGGTGAAAGCGCCGTCTGGCGCGATGCGCCACACCGACCCGCCGCGCAGATAGCCGCCAGAGCTGGTGGTGCCATAAAAATTGCCGGCCGAATCCTGCGTGACCCGCGCCACGGGCAGGCTGCCGCCGCGGGACGGTCCGCCGAAGGCATGCAGCACCGACACGTCGCCCGCCGGTGTCATGCGGAACAGCGTGCCATTGCCCTCCGGACCGCCCTGGAACGCGGTGCCATAAAAATTGCCATCGAGCGCCGAGAGGATCATGCCGGCTTTCGGATTGGCGCCGGTGGCGTTGATGGCCAGGCCCTGGCTGTTGAAGGCGCCGAGCTTGGGGAAGGAATACAGCAGCTCGAAGGCGCCGGTGGTGGAGATCCGGTAGATCGCACCACGGTCACTTGCGCCACCTATCAGGGTGGTGCCGTAGAGCAGCCCGTCGGCACCCACCACCAGCGCCCCCTGCGGATTCTCGCCGTCACTGCCATTGAAGTGATGGATGACAGCGTAGTCACTGCCGTCGGTCGCGATGCGATAGACCGTGCCCTTGTTGTGGGTGCCACCCAAATGCGTGGTGCCGTAAAGGTAGCCGTCTGGCCCTTCGGTCACGCCCGTATAGGGAAACGCCGCGTTCGGACTGCCACCGCCGAAGTTGTGCAGCACCGTGAACGTGCCATCAAGCGCAACGCGGAACAGCGTGCCCAGACCTTCCGTGCCGCCAATGTATGCGGTGCCATACAAATGCAAGTCACTGGCCTGGATCAGCCTGCCCCACCCGCTGACGCCTTCGGTGCCGTCGTCCTTGAAGGCATACAGGGTGGTCAGCACCCCATCGGAGGTAAGGCGTCCAACCGCACCCGCGCCCTGACCGCCGAGCACCGAGGAAAAATAGATGTTGCCGTCGCTGGCCAGCACCAGCTCGTTGCGGATCTGGCGCGGCAGGTCTTCCGCGTCGGCCGGCACCAGCACCGGCAGCGTATTGGCCTCCTGCGAACGCTGCGCCCATGCGACCGGAGTCGCGGCCAGGGTTGCCAGCGCGAGTGGAACGAGCACGGCCAGACGCCGCAAATGATTGATGGACTGCATGGAACACCACACCCCGGGTAGCAGGGCATTACAGCACAGGCCGCGGGTTGCGGAAAAGCTTGGTGGCTTATTCGTAACGCAGGGCGTCGATAGGGGTCAGATTGGCGGCCTTGCTGGCCGGGAGGATGCCGAAAACCATGCCGATGAGCATCGAAAACAGGCAGGCGCCGGTTACGGCCCACCAGGGGACGGCTGGCGGGGGGAAATTGGGGATCAGGGCCGCTATGCCGTAGGCCAGCGCAAAACCTATCGCCATGCCGATGATGCCGCCGATCACGGCCAGCACCATGGCCTCCATCAGGAACTGCAGCATGATGAACCGCCGCGGCGCCCCCAGCGCCTTGGCAATGCCGATCTCGCGGGTACGTTCGGTGACCGACACCAGCATGATGTTCATGATGCCAATGCCGCCCACCAGCAGCGAAATGCCCACGATGCCCGCCACCACCGCAGTGATGGTGCTGGTGATGGTATTGAAGGTGGTGATGAAGGTGTCGGCCGACTCCACCTGGAAGT
>DATKBK010000173.1:0-20271 GCA_035514045.1 Steroidobacteraceae bacterium
GACTTCAACGCGCGGGTGGAGGAAAAGAATCCGCAGTTGCGGGAGGTCGCGGAGAAGCTGCGGCGCTGAGTCACTTCGATTCACCTCGCCCGTCGCAGCGGTGACATTGCCCGCAGATCGCGTATCCTCCCCTCCCAGCACCCTACCCTGCCGAGCCGGCCATGACTCCGAAGCAGAACCTGACCACTGAATGGATCGGTGGCATTGCCCCAATGCCCGCCGTCGTTACAGGCGAAGGCGAGCCCTATCGCCCCGAGGTCCTGTTCTGGATGGACACCGACGGCCTGATCCAGGGCAGTACGGTGGACAAGCCCGGCGTGCTGCTGCCGCAGGCGGGCGCCAGATTGAGTGAGGCAATCAGCGTGCGCCTGTGCGGCGGCGGCAAGCCCATCAGGATACGCGTGGCTTCCCCGGAACTGGCCACCGTGTTGCGCGAGGCCCACCCACGCCTCGACATCGTCTGTGCGCCGACGCCGGAACTGGACGAGATGCTGGCGCAGATGTGCGCGACGATGGGCAGCGAGGGCACGCAGCAGCAGTCGTATCTCTCGGCCGGCATCGAACCCGGGATGGTCGCCTCCTTCTTCCAGGCTGCGGCCGAACTGTTCCGCTCGCAGCCCTGGAAGATCGTGCCGGGCGATCAGTCCCTGATCGAGGTGAGCATCGAGGCGCTCGAACTGCGCCACGCCGTGATATGCGTCATCGGCCAGATGGGTGAGAGCTTTGGATTGTTGCTGTTTCCGGGAGTCCCGGAGTTCGACGCCTACCTTGAAGCGGCAGCGGCAGAAAACCCGGGTCCGGGTCCGCATTCGAAGTGGCCACGCTTCTTCTCGCTCAACTTCGAGCGCGGCGCGGACCTCGATCCAGGGCTGCGCAAGCAGATCGCGGCGCACGGCTGGAAGGTGGCGGGCCGCGACGCCTATCCCTGGCCGGTGGCCGTGGAGAAGCAGCTGCTGCCGCGCCCGCCATCCGCACGGGAATTGCGGATGTTCGAGGCCATCTCCCGGGCCTTGGCGCGGCTGATGTCCGAGGCATCGGGCCTGCGCGAGGCGTGGCAGGGCGGGCAGTCCGTGAGCCGGACCGCCGTCGTCCCGACACACCAGGGGGATGTCGAAGTGACGTTGCAGACGCTGACCCGGCGTGTTGAAACCGGCGATCCGATCATCGGCTTGCTCGAGCTGGAACTGGACGGCGAGGAGCTCGATCCAGACGAGCGTGCGCGCCTCGAGATGGCACTGCTTGATGAATTCGCGGCATCCGCGGAAGGCGCCGGCCGCGCACATGGCGGCAACTGCAGCCTCGTGATGGACCTTGCGGCGGACTACCTCGGCTGCACCATCACCGGGCTCGACGCTGACGGATTGCGCGAGATCCTGTTCGAGGTCCTGCCGCGTAAGGCGAGTATCGGGGCTTCCGAGGCACCGGCCATCGTCGATGAGCTGCAGGCATTCTACCAATTCCTGAAGCGCGCCTACGACTTCAGCGGTGCGGATGACTGCCTGCGCGTGCTGCGGGATGGCGCTGCCGCGAAACTGCAGGCCGCACTGTCTGACAGCAGCAAGTTCGGCATGGCCAAGTCCCTGTTCATGGCCGGCCGCGAAGCCGGCTTCGACATGAGCACACAGGAAGGGCTCGATGCCTGGATGCTCGGGATGCAGGGCAAGACTCTTCCCGCTTCCATCCAGATGCCTTTTCCGGGCTTGTCGCCGGCAGTGCCAGGCAAGAAAGCAAAGGCAAAGAAGAAGAGCAAGCGCAAATCCGCTCGCGCTGCGCGGAGGAAAAGCCGGTAGCGTGCCACGCGCCGCCGGAGACCCACGCGTCGATTTCACGCTGCCTCAGCTCATCCGGGCCCACTTGATCAGCGTGGCAAAGCTCGGTGGCTTGCCGTGCATCAGCAGTCCAACGCGGAACACCTTGGCCGCGAACCACACCGCGATGCAGGCGGCCACCAGGCTGACAGCCAGCGACAGCATCACCTGCCACATGGGCGGCGGCGAAGTCGACGCCAGCCGCGCCATCATGATGAAGCCGTTGATCGGCGGGATGAAGCTGCTGGTAAGGGCAAAGGCCGAGTCCGGCGCATTGCCGACCATGGGCGTGGCGATGTAGGGCACGATCATCAGGATCATGATCGGGCCCATCAGCGATTGCGCATCGGCGATCTGGTTCACGGCGGCGCCGATCGCCATCATCAGGGCGCCGAACACCAGGTAGGCCGTCAGGAAGAACAGGAACAGCCACAGGATCAGCATCGGATCGACCAACCCGAACAGCGCGAACTGCAGCAGGGCGAGCACGCCCAGCCCCACGTACATCGCCATCATCACCAGGCCCACGCCCAGCTGGCCGAGCAGCTTGCCCCACATCAATTCCAGCGACGATGCGGCCGCCAGCAGCACCTCGACCACGCGGCTGGATTTCTCCTCCACGGTGGAGGTCATCAGGCCCTGGCCGCCTACCATGATTCCCATGAACAGCAGGATGCCCATGATGAACGGCATCAGGCGGTTCAGTATCTGTGCGCCCTGCTGCGGACCGTTCACCGGTACCAGTGTGGCGCCGGTGCGTGGAATGTCGGTGGCCGCGCGCACGATCTGCGGGTCGAAGCCGCTGCTGCGCAACCGCTCGCCGATTACCGCCGGGCGCACGGCGGCGTGCAGTATTCGTTCCGCGTCCTGCGGCAGGTTGCGCGGGATGTAGAGCTGGTAGCTGGAATAGCCCGACTGCGCGCCACTGTGCACAGCCTCGCGGGGTATAACCACCAGCGCCCGACGCGCGTGCTTGCCCAGGTCGGTGGCAGTGAGCCACTGCTCCTCGTCCGTCATCGTCGTATCGGCCGGCAGTTCCTTCAGGGTGAATGCCGGCACTGCCATCAGCAGGGCGGCCGGCGTTGCATTGGGCGCGCCGATCTGCTCAACCGTATCGCGCAGGTTGGCCTGCTGCCGCCCGGCAATGGCTTCGGCGCTCAATTCGGCGCGCAGCGACGCGGTGAACGCGGACTGGCTGTGATCGATCACGGCGACTTCGACCTGTACCTGGGCGCCGCGATTGGCCATCATCTTCGGCAGCACGATGAGGATGAGAGTGATCAGCACCGGCATGACCAGCACGCCGAACAGGAAGCCCTTGCTGATGACAGTGGCGAGGAACTCGCGTTTCGCCACCAGCTTGATGCGATGCAGGCTGCCCTTCATGCCGCGGCTCCCGTCAGTCCCTTCAGGTGATCGCGCAGTGCCTGCTCGGTGTCCGGCGACTCGCGGCGCACGATGTTCACGAACATGTCTTCCAGCCGCAGCCGCGCGATTTCCACCCGCGCCGGTACCAGTCGCGCCACCGCTTCGCGGATCACTGCTGCCGGATCGGTGCCGGCCACCAGCTGCAGCTCGAACTCGCCCCCGTGACTGCCAATCGACGCCACTCCCGGCACCGTTCGCAGCGCGTCGGCGCTGGCTTCCGGGTCAATCGGTTCGAACAGCACGCGCGAGGTATCGTAGCGGCGGCGCAGCCGTGTCATGGATTCGTCGAGCACCTTGCTCCCCTTGTGGATCATCACCACGCGGTCGCACAGTTCCTCGGCCTGCGCCATCACATGGGTCGAGAACAGGATGGTGGCGCCGCGCCGCTTTTCCTCAACGATCACCTGCTTCAGCAGCCGCACGCTGACCGGATCAAGTCCGCTGAAGGGCTCGTCGAGAATCAGCAGTTCGGGCCGGTGCACGATCGAGGCAACGAACTGCACCCGCTGCAGCATGCCCTTCGACAGGTCTTCGCATTTCTTCTTCTCGACGTCCTCGAGGCCAAGTTTGCCGAGCAAGTCGCGCGCGCGCGCCTGCCCGTCGCCCTCCGCCATGCCTTTCAGGCCGGCCAGATATTTGAGGAATGCGGCCACAGTCATCTTGCGATAGACGCCGCGCTCTTCCGGCAGATAACCGATGCGGTCCTTGGCCTCCAGCGCCGAACCGAGCCCCAGCACCTCGACCGTTCCTGAATCGGGGAACAGGATCGACATGATGATGCGGATGGTGGTGCTCTTGCCTGCGCCGCTGGGGCCGATCAACCCGCAGGTCTGGCCCTCTGGAATGGCAAGATCCAGTGCCGCCACGGCGCGCTGTGCGCCAAAGGACTTTTCCACTGCCTGCAGTCTGGCTGCGTCCACGCAACTCCCTCCCCTCTGGCACCTTGATCCCGCCGCTGTCAGTCGGGCGGAACGGCACAAACTTACCGCATCAGCCCTTCCTGGGCATGTACAGATCGGTCAGTGTGCCCTCAAGAGCCTCGGCGGTCAGACCGACGGTCTCGGACAGCGTGGGATGCGGGTGGATGGTCAGGCCGACGTCGACCGCGTCGGCACCCAGCTCGATGGCCAGGCCCACCTCTGCAATCAGCTCGCCGGCATTCGGTCCGACGATGCCACCGCCGATCACGCGGTTGGTCGCTGCGTCGAGGATCAGCTTGGTGAAGCCTTCGTCGCGGCCAATCGACAGCGAGCGGCCGCTGGCCGCCCAGGGGAACGCGGCCTTGCGGATACTGAGACCGTCGCGCTTCGCCTGCGCCTCGGTGACGCCGGTCCAGGCCACCTCGGGGTCGGTGTAGGCCACCGACGGGATCACGCGCGCATCGAACGAAGCCTTGTGTCCCGCAGCCACTTCGGCGGCCACCTTGGCCTCGTGCATGGCCTTGTGCGCCAGCATGGGCTGGCCGACAATATCGCCGATGGCGAAGATGCCGGGCACGTTGGTGCGCATCTGCCGGTCCACGGGAATGAAGCCGCGTTCGTTCACCGCGACGCCGGCCACTTCACAGCCGATGATCCTGCCGTTCGGGACCCGGCCCACTGCTACCAGCACCCGGTCGAAGACTTCGGTGGTGCTCGCACCGTCCTTCTTTTCGAGCGTGACGTGGATGCCCTCCGGCTGCGCCTCGACCCTGGTCGATTTTGTGCCGAGCAGGATCTGCTCATAGCGCGCGCGCAGTCGCTTCTCGAGCGGCTTTACCAGATCCGGGTCCGCACCGGGCATCAGCTGGTCGCCCAGCTCCACCACGGATACGCGGGCGCCCAGCGCGTGGTACACGCAGGCCATCTCCAGGCCAATGATGCCGCCGCCGATCACCAGCAGCCGCTGCGGGATTCCCTGCAGTTCCAGTGCGCCGGTGGAATCGATGATGCGCGGATCCTCGGGAACGGACGGCAGCTTCACCGGTTCCGAGCCCGCGGCGATGATGCATTGCTCGAAGCCCAGCAGGGTCTTGGCACCATCCGGGGCCGTCACTTCGATGACGCGGCTGCCGGCGAATTTTCCCGTGCCGCGCAGCACCTCGACCTTGCGCTGCTTCGCCAGCATGGTAAGGCCGCCGGTAAGGCGCTTGACCACGCTCTGCTTCCAGCCGCGCAGGCGATCGATGTCCAGATCCGGCTTGCCGAAGGAGATGCCGTGCGCGGACATCTCGTGGGCTTCCTCGATTACCTTCGCCGCATGCAGCAAAGCCTTGGAGGGGATACAGCCCACGTTGAGGCAGACCCCGCCAAGGGACTCCCAGCGCTCGATGAGCACCACCTGCATGCCAAGGTCGGCTGCGCGGAATGCGGCGGTGTAGCCGCCAGGGCCTGCGCCGAGCACCACCAGCTGCGCTTTGCGCTCGGGTACAGGGCCGGCGGGAAGTAGTGGCTGTGCAGCCGCGGCGCCCGCGACAGAGGCCGATGACGTCGTCTGCGCAGCTGCCGGAGCCTTGCCGGGCCTGCTGGCGGCGGTGGCGGTGGCAGTTGCCATGGAAGGTGTCGCACTGGCAGCCGGCTTGGCCGCTGCGCCCTCGGCAGCCGCGATGCGCGCGATGACCGTTCCTTTGCGCACCTTGTCACCGGCTTTCACCAGCATTGCCTTGAGAGAGCCCGCCACCGTGGACGGCACATCCATCGTCGCCTTCTCGGTCTCAAGCGTGACCAGCGGCGTGTCGATCTCAATGGCATCGCCCGGCGCGACCAGTACCTCGATCACCGCAACCTCGTCGAAATTGCCGAGGTCGGGCACCGCGACTTCGACGTCGCTCACGACGCACCAGCCAGCAGGGCAACCGGTTCAGACAGCAACTTCGACAGGAGCACGGCAAAGCGCGCGCCCTGCGCGCCATCGATCACCCGATGGTCATAGGAAAGCGACAGCGGCAGCATCTGTCGCGGGGCGAAGGCCTTGCCGTCCCACACGGGCTTCGTCTGCGTGCGCGAGACGCCGAGGATGGCCACTTCCGGCGCATTGATGATGGGCGTGAAGGCCGTACCACCGATGCCGCCGAGACTCGAGATGGTGAAGCAACCCCCCTGCATCTCGGCACCTTTCAGCGTGCCCTTGCGGGCTCGCTCGGACAGATCGCCCAGCGCGCGCGCGATGCCGATCAGGTCGAGCTGGTCCGCATTCTTGATCACCGGCACCAGCAGACCCTGCGGCGTGTCGGCGGCGAAGCCGATGTGGAAGTATTTCTTCAGCACGATGTTCTCGCCATCGAGCGACGCATTGAAGGCAGGGAATTCCTTCAGCGCCAGCACCACGGCACGGACAATGAAGGCTAGCGGCGAGACCTTGACGCCGGCCGCAGCGGCCTGCTCCTTCAGCTTGCCACGCTCGATCTCAAGCTCAGTGACATCGGCCTCGTCGTACTGGGTGACATGCGGGATGTTGACCCACGAGGCATGCACGTGCGGACCGGAAATCCTCTGGATGCGTCCCAGTGGTTTGACTTCCACCTCGCCGAACTTCGCGAAGTCGACCTTCGGGACCTGCGGCAGTGCGGGACCGGCGGCGCCGCCGCCGCCGCTGAGCATGGCCTTGACCCAGGCTTTCACATCCTCGTGGGTGATGCGGCTGCGCTGTCCCGTGCCCTTCACGCGTCCCAGGTCCACGCCCAGTTCGCGTGCCAGCTTGCGCACTGAAGGGCCGGCGTGGGCGCTGCCAAAACCCGCTTCGTTGACAGGCGGCAGCGTGGCGGCCGCCTGGCGCGAAGCAGCGGGTGCCGGCGCATTCTTCGCCACCGGGGCGGGTGGTGCGGTGGGTGCAGTCGGCGCTGCCGGCGCGGCGGCGGGCGCGGCAGCTGCCGCAATCACACCACCCAGGGTCACCACGCGCGAGCCCTGCGAGACTTTGCCGCCCGCCTGCACGTGTACGGCCTCGACCACACCAGCGGCGGTGGACGGCACATCCATCGTCGCCTTCTCGGTCTCCAGCGTGACCAGCGGCGTGTCCACCTCGACCTTGTCGCCAGGCTTGACCAGCACCTCGATCACGCCGACCTCGGTGAAGTTGCCCATGTCGGGCACGATCACGTCCACGCTGACAGGAGCGGCAGCGGGTGCAGCAGCAGCTGCCGGAGCTGCCCCCGCAGGCGCGGCAGCCGACGCGGCTGGCTTGCCCGCAGAATCCCCTGGCGCGGCAGCGGCGGCCGCTCCCTCACCACGCAGTGTCACCACTAGTGAGCCTTCTGATACCTTGCCGCCCGCCTGCACGTTCACAGCTTCGACCACGCCAGCGGCCGGCGACGGCACATCCATGGTTGCCTTCTCGGTCTCCAGCGTGATCAGCGGGGTGTCGACCTCGACCTTATCCCCCACCTTCACCAGCACTTCGATAACGGCGACTTCGGCGAAATTGCCCAGGTCGGGCACGCGCACTTCAATGGTCTGCGACATCAGCGTGCCCTTTACGAATTGAGCGGATTGGGCTTGGCGGGATCCACGCCAAGCTTCTTCACCGCCTCGACCACCGCCTTGCGCGTGACCTTGCCCTCGTCTGCCAGCGCCTTGAGCGTGGCCAGCACGATGTAGCGCCGATCCACCTCAAAGTGGCCGCGCAGCGCTGCGCGGCCGTCGCTGCGACCGAACCCGTCGGTGCCCAGCGTCACGTAGCGCCCGCCCACCCACTGGCGGATCTGGTCGGCCACCGTGCGCATGTTGTCCGTGGCGGCAACGACCGCAGATTCCAGCCCGCTGAACAGCTGCGCCACGTAGGGCAGCGCCGGCTCGGCTTCCGGATGCAGCAGGTTCTCGCGCTCCACCAGCAGCGCCTCACGGCGCAGCTCGCTGAAGCTTGTCACTGAATACACATCAGCAGCAACGCTGTAGTCGGCCTCGAGCATCCCGGCCGCGGCCAGCACCTCGCGCAGGATTGTGCCGGAGCCCAGCAGCGTGGCGCGGGTCTTGGCCTTGCCACCCTTCTTCAGCAGGTAGGCGCCCTTGAGGATGCCCTGCTCCGTGCCCTCCGGCATTGCCGGCTGCACGTAGTTCTCGTTCATCACCGACAGGTAGTAGAAGATGTTTTCAGATTCGACAAACATCCTGCGCATGCCGTCGTGGATGATCACGGCCAGCTCATAGGCGTAGGTCGGATCGTAGGCGCGGCAATTAGGCACGGTGGTCGCCACCAGCTGGCTGTGGCCGTCCTGATGCTGCAGACCCTCGCCCGCCAGCGTGGTGCGCCCCGCGGTGGCACCCAGCAGGAATCCCCGGGCCTGGATATCGCCAGCCGCCCAGATGAAATCACCCACGCGCTGGAAGCCGAACATCGAGTAAAAAATGTAGAACGGCACCATGTGCTGCCGGTGGTTCGCATAAGCCGTGCCGGCCGCGATCCATGAACACAGCGAACCGGCCTCGTTGATGCCCTCTTCGAGCATCTGGCCTTTCTTGTCCTCCTTGTAGGACATCAGCTGGTCGGCATCCTGCGGCGTGTATAGCTGCCCCACCGCGGAGTAGATGCCGATCTGGCGGAACAGTCCTTCCATGCCGAAGGTGCGTGCCTCATCGGGCACGATGGGCACGATGCGCTTGCCGATGTTCTTGTCCTTCAGCAGCGCGGTGAGCATGCGCACGAAGGCCATCGTAGTGGAAATCTCCCGATCGCCGGAGCCTTCGAGCAATGGCTTGAAGGTCTCGAGCGGTGGCACCGCCAGCGGCGGCACGACGGTTTCGCGCTTGGGCAGATAGCCGCCGAGCGCCTCGCGACGCGCTTTAAGGTAGCGGATTTCCTCGCTGTCGTCGGCGGGCTTCACGAACCGGAAGCCCGCGATGTCCTCGTCCTTCAGTTGCACGCCGAGGTTTTCGCGGAAGTGGACCAGCGACTCGGGGTCCATCTTCTTCTGCTGGTGGGCAACCATCTGGCCCTCGGCCGCCTTGCCCAGCCCGAAACCCTTCACGGTGTGGGCCAGGATCACGGTCGGCTGGCCCCTGTGCGCCATCGCCGCAGCGTAGGCCGCGTACACCTTCTGCGCATCGTGGCCACCTCGCTTGAGGCGCCAGATGTCGTCGTCGCTCATGTTGGCGACCATCGCGGCAGTATCCGGATGCTTGCCGAAGAAATTCTCGCGCGTGTACGCGCCGCCCTTGGCCTTGAAGTTCTGGTACTCGCCGTCGACGGTGGTTTCCATCAGCCGGCGCAGCACGCCGTTGGTGTCCCGGGCGAGCAGTGGATCCCAGCGCCGGCCCCACAGTACCTTGATCACGTTCCAGCCGGCGCCGAGGAAGGCGGCCTCCAGCTCCTGGATGATCTTGCCGTTGCCGCGCACTGGCCCGTCGAGCCGCTGCAGGTTGCAGTTGACCACGAAGATCAGGTTGTCGAGCTTCTCGCGCACCGGCAGGGTGAGCTGGCCCATCGACTCCGGCTCGTCCATCTCGCCGTCACCGCAAAAACACCACACCTTGCGGTCGGAAGGCGGCGACATGCCGCGGTTCTCCATGTAGCGGATGAAGCGTGCCTGTGAGATCGACATCATCGGGCCCAGGCCCATGGACACCGTGGGGAACTGCCAGAAGTCCGGCATCAGCCAGGGATGCGGATAGGACGACAGGCCACCGCCGCCGACTTCCTGGCGGAACTTCTTCAGCTGGTGTTCGCCAAGGCGCCCTTCGAGGTAAGCGCGTGCGTACACGCCAGGGGAACTGTGACCCTGCATGAACACCAGGTCGCCCGGATGCTGGTCGGAGGCGCCGCGCCAGAAGTGGTTGAAGCCCACCTCGTAGAGCGTCGAAGACGACGCATAACTGGCCAGGTGCCCGCCAAACTCGCTGGAAACCTTGTTGGCCTGCTGCACCATCGCCACGGCATTCCAGCGCATGTACGCCTCGAGTCGCTTCTCAAGCGCGCGGTCGCCCGGGTAGGCCGGCTCGAGCATGGTCGGGATGGTGTTCACGTAGGCAGTGTTGGGCCTGAACGCCAATCCCGAGCCCGCCCGGCGCGTATGTTCGATGAGCTGTTCGAGCAGGTAGTGGGCGCGGGCACCGCCGCCGGCGCGGATCACCGAGTCGATCGACTCGAGCCATTCGCGGGTCTCTTCGGGATCCTGGTCCTGGAAGCTCTGGACGTCGGTCATTGGGTCCTGCCCTTGTCTTAAGGCGCCCCGCAAGCGGGAAAAAAGTCAACAGCGACGCTATGCTACGATGCTTGCAGCCGCATCTTTGGACGCGCGCGATGATCCGGCTTTAGCCCTGTTCGGTCAAGCAAACCCCCCGCCACGCAATGCCCCAATTTCGCCCGCCGCAACAGGCGCCTTCCGGAAGCCGGACGGCGGCAGCAACTGCTGTGGATCACCTGACACTGCGCGCCCCCGACGATTGGCATCTGCACCTGCGCGACGGCGCCCTGCTGGCCGCGCTGCTGCCCCACACGGCGGTGCAGTTTCGCCGCGGCATCGTGATGCCGAACCTCGCGCCACCGGTCACGACCACGGCGCAGGCGCTGGCGTATCGCGCGCGCATCCTGGCTGCGTTGCCGGCAGGCGCCCGCTTCGAACCGCTGATGACCCTGTACCTTGCCGACCACACCGAGCCGCGCGAAATCGCCACCGCGAAGGCCAGCGGCGCCGTGCACGGTTGCAAGCTGTATCCGGCCGGCGCAACCACCAACTCCGACGCCGGCGTGACCGACATCCGCCGCATCGACGCCGTGCTCGAAGCCATGGCCGAAGGCGGCATGCCGCTGCTGGTACACGGTGAGGTGATGCGGCCCGAAGTGGACGTTTTCGACCGCGAAGCGCGCTTCATCGACGAAGTGCTGGAACCGCTGCGGCTGCGCCTGCCGCAGCTGCGTATCGTGTTCGAACACGTGACCACCGCCGCTGCGGTGGAGTTTGTAAGCGCACAAGCGGCCGGGGTGGGCGCCACGATCACACCGCAGCATCTGCTGATGAACCGCAATGCGCTGTTCCAGGGCGGTATCCGCCCCCACCACTACTGCCTGCCGGTGCTCAAGCGCGAACGCGACCGCGTCGCCCTCGTTGAGGCCGTCGCCCGCGGCGATGCCCGCTTCTTCCTTGGCACCGACAGCGCACCCCACGCGCGCAATAGCAAGGAAAATGCCTGCGGCTGCGCCGGCATCTTTTCGGCCCATGCCGCGCTTGAGCTTTACGCCGAAGCTTTCGAGGAGGCCGGCGCCCTGCATCGCCTGGAGGCTTTCGCCAGCGAATTCGGCCCGCGTTTCTACGGCCTGCCGCTCAACGAGGACACCGTGACCCTGCAACGCGCCAGCTGGAGCGTCCCGGACAGCTATCCACTCGGCGACCAGACCGTCGTGCCACTGCGGGCTGGCGGCAAGCTGGGCTGGCGATTCGGGACCGGCAGCTGATGGCCGCCAATGCCGAGCTGGCCGCGAAGCGCTTTCGCGGCTTCCTGCCCGTGGTGGTGGACGTTGAAACCGGCGGCTTTCATGCGCGCACTGACGCCTTGCTCGAGATCGCGGCCGTCATCGTCGACATCGCGCCCGACGGCCGGGTGCGCCGCGGCGCAAGCCATGCCTTCCATGTGAAGCCGTTCGAAGGTTCGCGACTGGATCCGGTCTCGCTGGAAGTGAACGGCATCGATCCGTGGCATCCGCTGCGGCCCGCCATCGACGAAGCCGACGTCCTGGTGCGCATTTTCCGTGAGATCCGTACCGCCATCCGGGCCCACGGCTGCCGGCGCGCGATCCTGGTGGGCCACAATGCCGCCTTCGACCTGGCGTTCCTCAACGCCGCGGTGGAGCGCACTGCAATCAAGCGCAATCCTTTTCATCCGTTCTCGTGCTTCGATACCGCCACGCTGGCTGGCGCGGCGCTGGGGCAGACCGTGCTCGCCCGCGCAGTGCAGCTGGCCGGCTTCGCCTGGGACCGCAATGAAGCTCACTCGGCCCGCTACGACGCCGAACGCACCGCCGACCTGTTCTGCCACGTCAGCAACCTGATGCACGAGAACTTCATCCGCGCCGAGGAAAAGGCGCGCGCACTCGGCTGGAAAGACGGCGCCCCCGCCCCGTTGGATCTCAGCGAAGGCGACTAGTTGAAGGCGACTAGGGAGTGTCCCGCCCCGGGCACGAAGCGGGTGTGGTGAAGTGGATTCGCGCGCAAGTTCGCACCGTCCCCGGCCGCTGTCCGCAGCGCGCGAATCCACTTCGCCGCACCCGCGTCCCTACCCGTCTACCACCCTGCTCTTAGGCAGCAGTTTTCGCCCCGGCTTCCTCGACCAGCTTCTGCAGCTCACCGTTCTGCACCATCTGCATGGCGATATCGCAACCGCCAATCAGTTCGCCATTCACGTACAGCTGCGGGTAGGTGGGCCAGTTCGAGTACTTCTTGAGCTCATCGCGCAGCTCCAGGTCCTCGAAGATGTTCACCGCGTGATACTTCGCGCCGACGTGCTTCAGGATGGCAACTGTCTGCGCCGAAAACCCGCATTGCGGAATATCCGGCGTGCCCTTCATGAACAGCACCACGGGCGCGGAGGAAATGTGCTGCTTGATGCGTTCTGTGACGTCCATGGAAAATCCTAATTGGGGCAATTGCGCGGATCGCGCTCCTCGCACGGGTCGCCGGAGGATCCGCCCCCGCCGATGATCGCCGCAGCACAGCCATTCAGCCCGGCGCAGGCCAGCAACAGGGCAACGGCCAGTGCGCGTTTCATATTTGAATTATGGGGGTTGGCGGCCTATTCTTCAAACCGCCTTGAATCCAGACATCGCAAGTGAAGTGGCCCGGGCGCTGGCCGAAGACATCGGGCCCGGCGATGTCACCGCCGCCCTGGTTCCGGCCGCCCAGCGCGCCCTCGCCACCCTTATCACCCGCGAACCCATCGTGCTGTGCGGCACCGCGTGGGTGGATGAAACCTTCCGCCAGCTCGACCCTTCAATTGCGGTGCGCTGGCAGCTGCGCGATGGCGAAGAGCCCGCCGCGAATGCCGTGCTGTGCCAGATCGAGGGCCCGGCGCGAGCCATTCTCAGCGGCGAGCGCTGCGCGCTCAACTTTCTCCAGACCCTGTCGGGCACGGCCACCACCACGCGCCGCTTCGTGAATGCGGTCACCGGCACCGGCTGCCAGATCCTCGACACCCGCAAGACCATTCCGGGTCTGCGACTGGCGCAGAAGTACGCGGTTCGCTGCGGGGGTGGCTCCAATCACCGGCTGGGCCTGCACGACATGGTGCTCATCAAGGAAAACCACGCCATCGCTGCCGGTGGCATCGCTACGGCCATTGCCGCCGCCCGGCGCAACAGTCCCGGCGTGCCGGTGGAAGTCGAGGTGGAAACTCTCGGGGAATTCCGGGCGGCGCTTGCAGCCGGACCCGAGGTCATCATGCTGGATGAATTCACTCCGGCGGACCTGCGTCAGGCCGTGGCTGAGCGGCGCGCTGGCGGTGGCGGCGCAAGGCTCGAAGTTTCCGGGGGAGTGACGCTGGAGAACATCCGGACGCTCGCATCGACCGGCATCGACTACATCTCGGTGGGCGCGCTCACCAAGCACCTCGTCGCGGCCGACCTGTCGCTGCGCTTCGAGCCGTTGCAGTAGCTTCAGCCCGGCGCGGCCGACTTCGGCAGCCGGCTCGGCTGGGCAATGCCATAGCCCTGCGCGTAGTCCACGCCCAGGTTGGTCAACATCTGGATTATCTCGGCGTTTTCAGCGAACTCTGCAATCACCAGCTTGCCGGTCAGGTGCCCGATCTCGTTGATCGAACGCACCATCTCGCGGTCAATGGGATCGTGGAGAATGCCGCGCACGAAACTGCCGTCGATCTTCAGGAAATCGACCGGGAACTGCTTGAGGTAATTGAACGATGACAGGCCGGTGCCGAAGTCATCGAGCGAGAACTTGCAGCCCAGCTCCTTCAGCGAGCGGATGAAGCGGTTGGCCTGCGAGAAACTGGCCACGGCCGAGGTCTCGGTGATCTCGAAGCAGATCTTGGAGGCATCGAGGCCGCTCTTGGCGAACTGCTCGATGACGAACGGCAGGAACTTGTCATCGCCCAGGCTCTGGCCCGACAGATTGATGGCGCACATGATCAGCCGCTCGCGCTCGTCGGCCTCGGAGACCAGCCAGCGGAAGGTGTTCTCGATCACCCAGCGGTCAATGGCCGGCGTGATGTTGTAGCGCTCGGCGGCAGCGATGAAATGTTCAGGCGACACGATCTTGCCGGTCTCGTCGCGCATGCGCACCAGGATCTCGTAGTGCTCGCCCTCCTCGGGTTGCTGCAGCGAGCGGATCGGCATGCGGTACAGATCGAAGCGACCCTCGTCGAGCGCGGCGCTGATGCGGCTGGCCCACTGGGTCTCGCGGCGACGGCGCATCAGCTCGATGTCGTTCTCGGCGAAGCTGTACACGCGATTGCGGCCCTGTTCCTTGGCCGCGCCACAGGCACCCTCGGCGGCCGACAGGATCGAGGCCACGTCTTCATTGTCGGCGGTAATCGGCACCACGCCGACGCTGCAGGAGAGCTTGAACACGCGCTCGTCCCACTCGAAGCGGAAGCCCTTGACCGCCTCGCGCAGCACCTCGGCGGTACGCAGTGCGTCCTCCAGCAAGGCGCCCTCGAGCAGCACCCCGTATTCGTCGCCACCCAGCCTTGACAGCGTGTCGCGCCAGCGGATCTTGGACTTGAGCAGTGCGCCGACCTGGCCCAGCAGCGTGTCGCCCGCGGCGTGACCGCAGGAATCGTTGATCATCTTGAACTGGTCGATGTCCAGATGGCACAGCGCGTAGGAGCCTTCCTTGGCGCGAGCATTGATGAGGCAGCGTTCGAGACGGCTCTCGAACTCGCGTCGGTTCACCAGGCCCGTGAGCGGATCGTGGCTGGCGTGATAGGAGAGCTTGCGGTTCAGTTCGCGGCTCTCGCTCACGTCATGGAACACCAGCACCGCGCCCACCACCTTGCCGGCTCCGTCGCGGATCGGCGCTGCGGTGCTGTCCACATACAACTCATTGCCATCGCGGCGGATCATCAGCACCGGACGGTTCGACTTGGCCGGTCGCATGCGCCGGATGCAGCCGGTGAGGGGATTCTCCAGCGGCTCGCAGGTTTCTTCGTGGAAGGCGCGGAACACCTCGTCCACGTTGCGGCCCATGGCATCCTCAAGCCGCCAACCGGTGAGGTTCTCGGCCACCGGGTTGATGTAATCGATCAGCGAATCGGCATCGGTGGTGATGACCCCGTCGCCAATGGCCTGCAAGGTGATCTGGGCGCTTTCCTTCTCGCGAAACAGCGCTTCTTCGTAGAGCTTGCGCTCGGTGATGTCCAGCTCGACGCCAATCAGCCGCTGCAGTCGGCCCTCGCTGTCGATGCGCCCCTTGGCACGACTGATCACCCAGCGGTACTCACCGCTGCTGTGGCGCATGCGGTGCACGCTCTCGAACAACGGCACCGCGCCCGACACATGCCGGAACATCGCGTCCTGCACGCGCGACAGATCATCCGGATGCACCATGCCGCGCCAGTCGACGGTCTCGTCCGGCTTCAGGTTCGAATAGCCCATCATCGCCTTCCAGCGCTCGGACACGAACAGGCGGTTGTGGTCGAAATCGAAATCCCACAGGCCTTCGTTCGAAGCCACCTCGAGCAGCTCGGCGCGCTCCGAGAGCTCCACCAGCCGGGCCTGCATGGCCAGCCGGTCAAGGCCCGACGCCAGGCTGGTGCCGATCAGCTTGAGCAGCAGGTGATAATCCACTTCCCATGGCTCGCTGGCCACGCTGCGACCCAACGCCAGCACGCCGGCGGGCCGCTGCTGCATGTGCAGGGTCACGACCAGCACCGAGCGCAGGCCCAGCTGGGCCAGCTGCGCGGCCTCCGAGGCACCCTCGCGACCGGGGAAGGACGTGTCGCGGTATTCGGTCAGGCGCAGATGGTCAAAGCGCGAGGCCAGGAAGGGAAAACTCGCCAGCTCCGTGCCACGCAGCGCATCGTCCGGAAACTGCATGGGTTCGGGCTTCGCGACGATCAGCTTGTCGAATCGTTCACCCGCCGTGTCGAGCAGCACCAGGAAGGCACAATCGGCACCGGCCGCGCTGCGCAGGGTCTCCAGCGCTGCGCCGATGACCGCATCGGCCGTGGTGTCACTCAGGTTCTGCAGGTCGACCGCGGCCTTGGTGCATTCGACGTCGAGCCCCAGCACTGCACCCTTGCGCGCCAGCCAGGATGGGTTCGAAAACACATCCGTGAGGGAGCCCGGCTCCAGCGGGGGGGCCTTCTTGCCGGCAAAAGACACGACCGAATCTTCTCCCTGTTCCGCGCTGCAGTAAGCGCATGAACTCAAGCTGAAGAGGTGACCGTCCGATTCTGTCACAGGCCCCGAGGAAAGCGATACAACTGATTGCCAGCCCTGAGGAATCCATCCGCGATATCGCGCGGACGAGACCTGCGTCGCGGTCAGGGGCGAGAGGCAGGCGTATAGGCGATGGCGCGGGATGGATCCCCACGCGCGCTGCAGGCCGGATCGGGCGCTGACTCCACCAGGTGCCACCGCCCGCGGCTCGATTCACCCACCGCCTGTGCTGCCGCGGCCGCGAAACAAGGTTCCATCATCCGTTCTGACACCAGCAGCTGGCGTCCTGGACGCTCGGCCAGCCACGCAGCCGCGTCATCGATCTCGGCATCCTCCTCACGGAAACGCCGATGACCGAAGTTGATGGTCGGCCGCCGCAGATGCAGCAGGAAGTGCTCGTGGTATGCCAGCAGCCCGAGCTCACGTGCCGGGTCGGCGATTCGCTGCAGCTGCGCGATGAACTGGCGCGCCGAGCGATCGGCATTCATCTGCGGGAATACCCACCACCCTGCGATCAGCCAGCCTGCGCCCAGCACTGCGCCCAATGCCAGATGAGACCGCCGCTGGCCGGCAAGTACCAACACCGCCAGCGCAAGGACTCCCAGCACTACCAGCGGCGCGAAGCTGGCCACGCCGCTGGACGCCAGCAACTCGCGGCCGCGGGCCGGATCGATCCACCCCAGCCACAGGGTGGCGCCGAGACAGACCACGGCGATCAGCAGCACGATGGCCGCCAGCACTCGCTGCACGGAAAGTTGCTGCAGCAGTCGTGGCAGCAGGTAGCCGGCCGGCAACGCCAGCATCGGCAGCACTGACAGGATGTAGATGTCGCGCTTGCCGCGCGTCAGCGTGAAGAACCCCAGGTAGAGCACCGCGAATCCCAGTGGCAGCAGCACCCGCGCGTCGCGCGCATTCAGTGCATCGCGCCAGCGCGGCACCAGCCAGGGCAGCAGCGCAGCCAGCGGTAACCACAGCGTGGCGATCACCTGAGCGTAGTACCAGGCCGGCTGGTAGTGGTGCCAGGGATCCACGAAGCGTCCCACCGTGTGCGTGACCACCAGCTCGTGCAAATAGAGCGCCACAGCCGGATCGTGCCGCGCCTGCAGCCAGATCGGCACCAGCCATGCACCCACCACAGCCGCACAGGCCAGCGCGCTGGTAAGCCACATCAGTACGGGACGCTGCCAGCGCACTCCCGGCCAGCCGCGCCATGCCGCAAACAACCAGGGGATGAGTATCAGGTACGCCAGGAAGCCCACCACCTTGGTGAGCACGCCGCAGCCCGCCGCCAGTCCTGCGGCGATGGCCCAGCGCCAGCCACCGCCCAGCAGCAGCTGGCGCAGCAGGCAGTACAGCGACAGCACGGTGAAGAACACCAGCACCGCATCCAGTTGCGCGCGCCGCGCCTGCAGCGCGAACTGCACCGTGAACAGCAACAGCAGCGCGGCCGCAAGACCCGCCTCGCGGTTCCACAATCGCCGACCGAGGTCATAGATCAGCAGCAGCGTGCCAAGTCCACCCAGCAGCGATGGCAGGAGAAAGCCGATGCGCTCGGACCCGGTCAGCCAGAAGAAAAAAGCCTGCATCCAGAACAGCAGCGGTGGTTTGTCCTGGAACAATTCGCCCCCCACCATGGGGAACAGCCAGTTGCCCGTGGCAAGCATCTCGCGCGCGATCAACGCATGCAGCGGTTCGTCGGCGGGCCAGGGATCGCGCAGCCCGAGGCCGGCGCCGAACAGCAGCAGCCCCAGCGCCAGCAGCAGCGCCATGTCGCGCGCCGGCGAGGCGGCGCCAGGCCACGTCGGCAAGGCGGTGCCGGGATTCATTGCAGCGCCTCGCGGGCGCGGCGGAATTGTGCGTGCAACGCCTGCTCCATCTGTCGCTGCAATGCGCCGCTGACCGCGTCATCGGCCAGCGCAAGATCGCGCGCCACGGACACCGGCGCCCCGACCGCGATCGCGATGCGACTGAATGGCCATGGCAGCACGAAGCGGTCCCAGCCAAACGACCAGGCGCGCGAGGCGGCGTAGGCCATCGGCAGCAGCGGTCGGCCAGAAATCTGCGCCAGCAGCAGACCACCCGGTTTGAAACGGAAGCGCGGCCCCGTGGGACCGTCGGGCGTGATCACGGGCGACACGCCCTCCTCAACCAGCAGGCGGTAATAGTCGCGCAGCGCGCGCGCGCCGGTTCGGGTGGAGGAGCCGCGAATGACCCTTGCCCCCAGCCAGGTGGCGATCCTCGCCGGTACTTCGCCATCCACCGACGGACTGACCAGAAAGCCCGGCACCAGCCCGCGTGGACGCTGTTGCAACAGGAAGCGGCCGCAGAACAGTTCGTGCTGGTGCCAGTAGCAGGGCAGCAGCGAACCGTGTGCCGCCAGCGCCTGCTCCAGGTGCTCGGCACCTTCCACCCGCACCACGCGGCAGCTGGCCCACCACAGGCGCACCAGACCCAGCAGCAGCGGTGCCAGCAGCGCATAGGCCAACCGGCGCAGCGGCGTCAGGCGCCGCGTGGAGACCCGCTGTTCGGGTAGAATTTCGCGCTTCATGACCGCATCCCAGCCTCTGCCGCCCGAGTCCGACCAGCGTTTCGACATCGGCTCCACTGCCGATTCACTCGACCGTATGCGCACCATCGGGGCGGCGCTTGGCGACGCCTACCGGGTGTATGCGCCCGGGCGCGGCTCACATACCTGGGTATTCAACCACCCGGACGACGTGCGCCGCATCCTGATCGCCAACCACCGCAACTACACCAAGGGCGTGGGCTTTGATCGCATCAAGATCCTGCTCGGCAACGGCATCATAGTGAGCGAGGGGGAGTTCTGGAAGCGGCAGCGGCGCATGATGCAGCCTACCTTCCACCGCCGCATTCTGAGCCAGTTCGACCGCTTGATCGCGCGCGCCAATGACCGGCTGCTGGCCGAGTGGCAGCGCAAGTGCGCGGCCGGAGAGCCGGTCAACGTCACCGACGACATGAGCATCCTCACGCTTGAGATCGTGCTCACGGTGCTGTTCGGCGATGACCTGGCAGCGATGGCTGCCGAGCGCGGCGAGAATCCCTTCGCACTGTTCACCGAAGAGTCGGCGCGCGACCTGAAGTTCGCCTACCGCTTTCGCAAGCTGGCCGCGCTGATTGGCGAATTCGTCGCCCGCCGGCGCGCCGCCGGCAGCGGCCCCGCGGGCGATGCGCCCGACTATGTTTCGCTGTTGCTGGGCACGCGCGACAAGGAATCTGGCGCCGGCATGACCGACAAGGAGATCGTCGACGAGCTCACCACGCTGATCGTCGCCGGCCACGAGACCACTGCCAGCGCGCTGAACTGGACCTGGTATCTGCTCAGCGGACACCCCGCAGTCGAAGCGAAGCTGCACGCGGAAATCGACGCCAGCGAGGAAATGGCCGTACCCGGCCTGCCGGCCATGGAGGCCCTGCCCTACACCAACATGGTGGTCCGTGAGGCGATGCGGCTGTATCCGCCGGTGTGGGTGGTGTCGCGGCGTACCATCGAGGCTGACACGCTGGGCGGCTACCCTGTGCCGCCCGACACGGATGTGTTCTTCAGCCCCTACTTCGTGCACCGCCACCCGGATTTCTGGAGCGAACCGGAGCAGTTCATCCCGGAGCGCTTTGTCGCGCGCGATGAAGAAGAGCGCCCCAAACTCACCTGGCTGCCGTTCTCGGCTGGCGCGCATCACTGCATCGGCGAGACATTGGCCATATTCGAGATGCTGGT
>DATKBK010000174.1:0-19110 GCA_035514045.1 Steroidobacteraceae bacterium
CAGCGCCGGGTGCTGCGATGCCTTGGCCAATATTTCCTGCACCGCCTTGTACAGCGCTTCGGCGCCCTGGCTGCCGCGGTCCTGCACGTTGAGCTTGAATCCGCCCATGCTGCCCAGTCCCTGCACCGGTGGCGGCGGGAACACACCAATGTACGCCTCCTGTATACCGGAGAGCTTCGCATTCAGCGTGGCCGCCAGCGCATTGACTGACTGCGCCGGATCCGCGCGATCCTTGAACGGCTTCAGCGTGAAGAACACCAGGCCGGAGTTGGTGCTGGTGTTGTAGTTGTTGGGCGACATGCCCGCGAACTGCAACGCGCCCTCGACGCCAGGTTCGGCGAGGCCGATCTCGGCAACCCGGCGCACCACATCCTCGGTGCGCTCGATGGCTGAACCCGGTGGCAGCTGGACAACCGAGACCAGGTAGAGCTTGTCCTGTGCGGGGATGAAGCCTGTGGGAACCTTGTTGAATCCCAGCGCCGTGAAGCCGACCAGTCCCAGGTACAGGAACATGGCAATGGCAGTGCGGCGCACCGTGAAGCCCAGCGCACGCTGGTAGCCATTGCCGGCCGCCTCGAAGCCGCGGTTGAAACGGCGGAAGAAGCCACCGAACAGCCGGTCCATCAGCGCCGACAGCCGGTCCGGCCGGGCGTTGCGCGGCTTGAGCAGCAGCGCGGCCAGAGCAGGCGAAAGCGTCAGGGAGTTGAACGCGGAAATCACCGTGGAGATGGCGATGGTCAAGGCGAACTGCCGGTAGAACTGGCCGGTGAGGCCGTCGACGAAGGCCACCGGCACGAACACTGCGGTCAGCACCAGCGTGATGGCGATGATCGGGCGACTGACCTCGCTCATGGCCTTGCGCGTGGCATCGATCGGTTTCAGGCCATTGGCAATGTGCCGTTCGACGTTCTCCACCACCACGATGGCGTCGTCCACCACGATGCCGATGGCCAGCACCAGGCCGAACAGCGACAGTGTATTGATCGAGAAGCCGAAGGCCTGCAGCACGGCGAAGGTGCCGATCACCGACACCGGCACCGCGGCGAGCGGAATGATGGAGGCGCGCCAGGTCTGCAGGAACAGGAGCACCACCAGTACCACCAGGGCGATGGCTTCGAGCAGCGTGATGATCACGCTGTCGATGGACTGGCGCACGAATACGGTGGGGTCGTAGATGATCCGGTAGCTCATGCCGGTGGGGAACTGTGCCTGCAGCCGATCCATGGTGGCGCGCACCTGGCCGGCCAGCTCCAGCGCGTTGGAGCCGGGCGCCTGGAAGATCGGAATGGTCACGGTTTCGTCGTGATCGACGCGGCCGCGCAGGGCGTAGGTGCTGGCGCCCATCTCCACCCGCGCGATGTCGCCCAGGCGCAGCACCTCGCCGCTGGCGCCAGTCTTGATCACGATGTCGCGGAACTGTTCCTCGCTGGAGAGCCGGCCCATGGTATCGAGCGCGATCTGGAAATCCGCGCCGGGGGCGGGGGGTGCGCCGATCTGGCCGGCGGCAACCTGCACGTTCTGCTCGCGGATCGCATTGACCACATCGCCGGTGGTGAGGCCGCGCACCGCGAGCTTCTCCGGATCCAGCCAGATGCGCATGGCGTAGTCGCCGGAGCCGAATACCTGCACGCTGCCCATGCCGGGCAGCCGCGCCAGTTCGTCTTTCACGTGCAGCAGCGCATAGTTGCGCAAGTACAGCGCGTCGTGGCTGCTCTGGGTCGAGACCAGGTTGACCGCCATCATCAGGTCGGGAGAAGTCTTGGTAGTTGAAACGCCCAGCGCGCGCACCTCTTCGGGCAGGCGTGGCAGCGCGGAGGAAACCCGGTTCTGCACCTGCACCTGCGCGCGATCGATGTCGGTGCCGATGCGGAAGGTGATGGTCAGCGACAGGTTGCCGTCCAGCGTGGCCTGCGAGGACATGTAGAGCATGTCCTCGACGCCGACGATCTCCTGCTCCAGTGGCGCGGCCACGGTCTCGGAGATCACCTGCGGATTGGCCCCCGGGTAGGCGGCGCGCACAACCACCGATGGCGGCACCACCTCCGGGTACTCGCTGACCGGCAGCTTGAACAGCGAGATCAGGCCGGCGATCAGAATGAATCCGGACAGCACGGCCGAAAACACCGGCCGTTCGATGAAGAACTTCGAGATGTTCACGGCTCGCTGTTCGCCAGCATCTGCTGGCGGTCCTCATCGGCTGGCAGGCGCATCGCCACCAGCTGCGGATCCACCGTGATGCCGGGGCGTACGCGCATCAGGCCGTTGACCACGATGCGTTCGCCGGCCGCGAGGCCGCGGCGAACCACGCGCAGACCTTCGTGCAGGGCACCGAGCTCGATCTCGCGGTACTCGATGCTGTTGTCGGGCTTGACCACGAACACGTAACGGCGAGTCTGGTCGGTGCCAACGGCGCGATCCTCGATCAGGATCGCCGAATGGGTCGCGCCCTCGCCAAGCTTCACGCGCGCGAACAGGCCGGGGGTAAAGAGCCGGTCGCGGTTGGAGAGCCTGGCGCGGGCGCGAATGGTGCCGGTCTGCGCGTCCAGTTCGTTGTCGGTGAACACCATGACGCCTTCGTGCGGGTGACCTTCCTCGTTGGCGAGCCCCACCCACACCGTTTGCGGCCGGCGCGCGCCGGCTGCGGGCTGTTGCCGGTCGTACTGCTCCTGGCGCAGGTAGGCCGCTTCGTCGCCATCGAAGCGGACGTAAACCGGATCGATGGACACCAGCCGCGTGAGCACGGTATCGCCACTGGCCACGAAATTGCCGGTGGTGATCTCGGCCTTGCCCACCACGCCGCTGATCGGCGCGCGCACCCGGGTGAACTCCAGGTCCAGCTCTGCCGCATCGACCGCGGCCTGGGCGGCCTGCACATCGGCGCTGGCTTTCTCGCTGCCAGAAGTGCGGGCATCGAACTCTTCCTGCGACAGCGCGCGCAGCGCCAGCAGCTTCACGGCGCGCTCCTGCTCGGTCTGCGCCTGCCGCCCCGCGCTCTCGGCGCGCAACAGTTCCGCCCGGGCACGTTTGAGCGCCGCATCATAGGGCCGCTGGTCGATCACGAACAGCACCTGGTCCTTGCGCACCTCTGCGCCTTCGCGAAACGCCACCGATTCGATATAGCCAGAGACCCGCGGCCGCAGCTCGACGCGCTCCACCGCCTCGATGCGACCGGTGTATTCCTGGAAATTGGTGATCTGCCGCTTCAGCACCTCGGCCACGCTGACCTCGGGGGCCACCGGCGCCTGGCTGGCGGCGGCTTGCGCGGCGTCCGGGCTGCAACCTGCAAGCAAAAAGGGTGCGCCCGCCGCCAGGCCCAAGAGGGCCAGCACGGCGGTGCGCGAGAAGACTAACCTGGACGGATTGCTGGGGGTCATTGGGTTCACTCTGTGGGTCGCGTGCGCAGGAGCTGTCAGCTCGTGCGATGCATGGTGGTCCACCCGTCACGTTTCGCCCATTCACCATACGGTGGGGTGGGTCGATGTCCGGCGAGAGGGGGCGGTCTATCTCCTTGGGGAGAGGCTGGCGGGCAGCAGTACCGCTTGGGCTCGCCGGCGTGTAAGCCATGTCCGACGCGCACACTCGTGCCTGCACGGCTATCCATGGGATGCCGGAACCGGGACTCTGGACAACGGCCGCCTCTTCACAGGGAAGTGACCGGCCCCGCCAATCCAGGAGCGTCCGCATGGCCAGCCAGGTCCTTTCCGCGTGGTGATCGGCACCGTTGCCACGTTGCCACCGGCGCTGGAGCGGCAGCTGGCGGCGTTGATGGACCGGCTCGATGCACCCCCCGAGGGCGAGCTGTGGGACGGGGAACGGCTCTGGCATCACGGCCGGATGCTGGCCACGCACAGCAATTCGCCGCTGTCTGCGGTGCGGGTGAACCTCAAACGAAGTCTGCGCGCCGATTCGCGTGCACTGCGGGCTGCTTACGGGTCGATCGTCACCGCGCTGGAGGCTGGTCGGGCGGTCAGCCCGGCGGCGCAGTGGATCGTCGACAACTTCCATGTGATATCGGATCAGCTGGTCGATGCGCCCCTGCGGCTGACGCCTGCGATCTGGCGCCAGTTGCCGCCAGCTGCCCATCCCGACGCCGCCGGCCGGCCGCGGATCCATCACATTGCCACCGAATACCTGCGTCACACGCTGTGGGAGTTCAAACCCGAATCGCTGGTCCGCATGCTCGACGGCTACCAGGAGGTCGCGCTGCTGACGATGCGTGAGTTGTGGGCGCTGTACCCCATCCTGCAGATCGCGCTGATCGCCGAACTGCGCCGGGTCGCGATGCGGGTGGAGGATTCACTGGCGGCGCGGGTCGCCGCCGATGAGCTGGCAGACGCGCTGGTGCATGGGCTCGGGGCGCGCGATGAAGTGCAGTCGCGTCCCTTGCGGTGGACCGAGAATCGATTCGCTGCACCCTTCATCGTGCAATACGTGCACCGGCTGCAGGGCATGGGTGAACGCGGGCGGCCATTCCTCGACGCATTATCGCGGCAGCTGGCGCAGCGTGGCACCAGCATCGACGACGCCATCCAGCGCCAGCACGCGCGGCGCAGTGCCAGCAACGTCGCCGCGCGCAACATCATCACCAGCCTGCGTGCGCTGGGGTCTTTCGACTGGCGGATGCTGTTCGAGAAAACTTCCCACGTCGAAGCGCTGCTGCAGACGCAGGAGGATTACCTCGCCAGCGACCGACGCACCCGCGACCGTTATCGCGGCAGCATCGAGCAGATCGCGCGCATCTCGCGGCGCGACGAACTGGCAGTCACGCAGCAGATCCTCGCCTTGCCCGGCACCGCGGCGGTGCGCGGCCAGCTGGATGCCAGCCTGGGTTCCTGGCTGATCGGACAGCGCCGTGCGCAGCTTGAAGCCCAGTTGCAGTTCCGCGCGCCGCTGTCGGGCCGGATCCGGCGTGCGGTGGTGCTCCATGCGCAGGGTCTGTACCTGGGTGGCATTGCGGCCTTCACGCTGGGCATCACGGCCCTTGCGGTCGCGTTCGGCACTGACTGGCGCGAGGCGTCGCCGGCTCTGCTGCTGTTGCTGGCGTCACTGGCGGCCGTGCCGGCCTCCGAACTGGCGATGGGCGTGCTCCATCGCTACTGGCTGCGGGCATTTCCACCGCGCCATCTGCCCAGCCTGGGGCTGGAGTCCGGCCTGCAGCCGGACATGAAGACGCTGGTCGTGGTGCCGACCCTGCTGCGCTGCGCCCAGGACGCGGTGGCGGCCTGCCGGCAGTTGCAGGTACATGCACTTGCAAATCCAGACCCCTTGATCTGCTTTGCGCTGCTGTCCGACTGGACTGACAGTGCCACCGAGAGCAGGCCAGACGATGCGGCGATCCTGGATGTGGCACGACGCGAAATCGCGGTGCTCAACTGCGGTGCGTCGAGCGCTGGTCGCGAACCAAAGTTCTTCCTGCTGCACCGGCGTCGCCAGTGGCATGAGTCGGAACGTTGCTACACGGGCTGGGAGCGCAAGCGCGGCAAGCTGGCGGAGCTGAACCGGCTGCTGCTGGGAGGCGGGCCGACCAGCTTCCTGCCGGAGGATGACGGCCAGCTGCACGCGCCACGCAACGTCCGCTACGTGCTGACCGTCGATGCCGACACGCGGCTGCCACTGGGCTGCGTTCGCGATCTGGTCGGCACCGCCGCCCATCCACTGAACCGGCCGGTCATCTCCCCCGAACAGCGCCGGGTGGTGCAGGGCTACGGCGTGCTGCAGCCGCGCATCACGCCGCTGCTGCCCGAAACGGGCGAGCATTCGCTGTATCGCGAGATCGTCACCAGCGGCAGCGGCATCGACCCTTACGCTGCCGCAGTTTCGGACCTGCACCAGGATGTGTTTGGCGAAGGGCTGTTCACCGGCAAGGGGCTGTACGACCTCCAGGCATGGGAGACCGTGCTGCACGGCCGGGTGCCGCCTGCCTCGTTGCTGAGCCATGACTTGTTCGAAGGCATCTTCGCCCGCTGCGGGTTGGTCTCCGACATCGAACTGTTCGAGGATTTTCCATCGCACTCCGAGGTTGCCGCGGGTCGCGCGCATCGCTGGATGCGCGGCGACTGGCAGCTGCTGCCGTGGATCCTCGGCAGGCGCGGTCCGCTGCCGCCCCTGGGGCGGTGGAAAATGCTGGACAACCTGCGCCGCTCGCTGCTGGCGCCGTTTTCCATTGCACTGCTGATTGCCGCTTTTGCCGATCCCGCTTCCCGGCCGCTGGTCTGGTTGCTGGTGGTGCTGGCACCGTTCGCTTGGCCGGCGCTGGCTACAGCGTTCGAACGGCTGACCCGCACACCGCTGTCGCGATCGCGACGGGTGCATATGGCGCGGCTGGTTGCGGACCTGGGCGCCGACCTGGGTCGCGCGGTGGTGTCGCTGGCAATGCTGGCGCAGAACGCATGGCTGGCGATCGATGCCATCGCGCGGGCGCTGTACCGGGTGGCTGTATCGCGTCGGCACCTGCTGGAGTGGACCACTGCCTCGCACCTGAATGCCGGTCGAAGCGAGGCCCTGGCCAGTTTCGTCTGGCCGCTCAAGAGTGCCAGCATCGTGGTGGTGGCCGCGGTCGGGATACTGATGGTGGCGAATCCGCCTGCGGCCAGCAGATTTGCGCCGATATTGCTGTTGTGGTGGCTGTCGCCGGTGCTGGCGCGGTTCCTGAGCCGTCCGCTGGATGCGCCACGTCTCGAGGACGCACTGCCGCGGGACGTGGCAGCGGAGCTGCGCGGCACGGCCCGACTGACCTGGACCTTCTTCGAAACGCATGTGACGGCTGAGGATCATTGCCTGCCGCCGGACAACTTCCAGGAAGATCCGGTGCCAGTGGTCGCGCATCGCAGCTCGCCCACCAATATGGGGCTGTATCTGCTGGCTGCATTCGCGGCCCGTGACTTCGGCTGGCTGGGCCTGCTGGACACCAGCGAACGGCTTGAGGCGACGCTCTCCACGCTGCGCAGGCTGGAGCGCTTTGAAGGCCACTTCCTGAACTGGTATGACACCCGTACCTTGCAGCCGCTGGCGCCGCTGTATGTCTCCACCGTGGACAGCGGCAATCTCGCCGGTCACCTGCTGACGTTGCGGCAAGCCTGCTGCGACGCGCGGATCGCGCCGCTGCTGTCGCCGCGCGCCCTGAGCGGGCCGCGCGACGCGCTGGCGCTGTGCCGGCAGGAAGTCCTGGCCGAAGACGTGACGGATGTGGCCAACCGCACCCGGTGCACGGCCCTGCTGCAGACGCTGCGGCAGATCGAACGCGGCCTGGAAGGCGAACCGGCCACGCTGGCACAGGCGCGGCAGCAGCTGCAGGACGCGGCGCAGTCGATCGCCGCACTGCGCGGCGATACATTGACTCCGCCCGTGACCCGCTGGATCGAGCTTGCCGGGCGCGATGTGGATTCGCATCTGCGGGACCTGCGGCTCATCCTGCCAGACGCCGTTCCGGCAGGGTCCAGCGCCATCGCGAATCTGCCCTGCACCACCGGGTTGTACGAACTGGCATTGCTCTGGGTGCCCTGTGCGGAGCTGTCGCAGCAACTGGAAGACCTGGCAGACCAGTGCCAGTCACTCGTGGCCGCCATGTCATTCGGCTTCCTGTTTGATCGCGGCCGGGGCCCGTTCTCGATCGGCTATCGGGTTGCTGATCGCGCACTGGATGATGGCTACTACGATCTGCTTGCCTCGGAAGCGCGGCTCGCCAGCCTGGTGGCGATCGCCAAGGGCGATGTGCCGCGGTCACACTGGTTCCGGCTGGGCCGGCGCCTGACGGGTGGCTCGCGGCACCCGGTGCTCGCTTCCTGGTCCGGTTCGATGTTCGAGTACCTGATGCCCACGCTGGTGATGCAGGAGCCGCCGCACAGCCTGCTTGAGCAAACCAACCGGCGCGTGGTCGAGCTGCAGCTCCAGTATGGCCAGCAGCACAACCTTCCCTGGGGAATCTCCGAGTCCGCCTACAACGTCAGGGATCGCGAGTACACCTACCAGTACTCGGCCTTTGGCGTGCCGGCGCTTGGTCTGAAGAGAGGGCTGGCCGCGAACTATGTGGTGGCGCCCTATGCGTCGCTGCTGGCTGCGATGTACAGCCCCGTGGCGGCGAACGACAACCTGCGTGCGCTCGCACGCGCATCGGGTCGCGGCAAGTACGGCTACTACGAGGCGCTGGACTACACCGCCTCGCGCGTGCCGGAGGGCAGCGCCGTCGCGGTGGTGCGCGCCTACATGGCGCATCATCAAGGCATGAGCCTGGTGGCGCTCGACAACGTGCTGCAGGACGGCCTGATGCAGGCCCGCTTCCATGCCGAGCCGAGCATCGCCGCTGCCCAACTGCTGCTGCAGGAGCGCTCGTTGCGGTTCGTGGATGCGCCGCAGCTGGCGGTGGCCGAGGTGCCGGCGGCGGTGGTGCTGGATGACGCGCCGGATGTGGCACGGACGGTAGACGGCTGCGATGCGCCCACGCCGGTCACGCACCTGCTGTCCAATCGCCATTACACGGTGATGCTCAGCGACGCCGGTGGCGGCTACAGCAGCTGGCGCGGACGCGCGGTGACGCGCTGGCGCGAGGATGTCACGCGCGACTGCTGGGGCAGTTTCATCTATCTGCGCGACGTGGACCACGGCGTTGTCTGGTCGGCCGGGTTTCAGCCGGCCGGAGCGGCGCCGGACGAATATCGCGTGCAGTTCAACGAAGAATGTGCCTTGTACTCGCGCCGCGATGGCACCCTGCGCACCCTCATGGCGGTGGTGGTGGCGCCCGATGATGATGGCGAGCTGCGACAGGTCACCCTGCACAACGAAGGCACCCGCGCCCGGCGCATCGAGCTGACGTCTTATGCCGAGATCGTGCTGGCGCCGCAGCGGGCGGATGTGGCGCACCCCGGCTTCTCGAATCTGTTCGTGCAGACCGAGTTCGCCGCCGAGAGTGGGGCCCTGCTGGCTACGCGTCGGCCGCGCAGCGACACGGAGCAGCCGGTGTGGGCAATTCATGTGATTGCCGGCGCGGGTCACGCGCCGGCACATCTGCAGTACGAGACGGACCGGGGACGTTTCCTCGGTCGCGGCCGCGACCACCGCCGGCCGCACGCGCTGGAGGGTTCCACGCCACTATCCAACACCGTGGGCAACGTGCTGGACCCGATATTCAGCCTGCGCACCCAGGTGACGGTGCCGCCGCGCAGCAAGGTGAGTGTCACGTTTGCCACCTTCGTGGCGCCATCGCGCGAGCAGGCAGCCGCGTTGATCGCCAAGTACCGCACGCCGGCGCTGTTCGAGCACGTGGTGGGTTCGGCGTGGACCTTCGTCCGCGCCGAGATCTACTACCTGCGCACCAGTCTCGGCGAGGCGCAGTTGTTCCAGAGCCTGGCGGGCCACCTGCTGTTCTCCACCAAGCAACTGCGTGCGGCACGCGATCCGGGCGCGCCGAACCTGCTGGATGTCACGCACCTGTGGCGGTTCTCGATCTCCGGCGACCGTCCGATCCTGCTGATCCGCAGCCACAGCCTGGACGACCTGCCGTTCATCAGCCAGTGCCTGCGGGCGCAGGAATATCTCAGGATCAAGAATCTCGTGGTCGACGTGGTGATCCTCAATGAGCGACACCACTCCTACGTGCAGGACCTGCAGCTGGCCATCGAACACGCGGCGCGCGACTTTGCCGCGCAGGTTCCTGAGGGCGGCGAGTCCGGTGGCATCTATCCGCTGGCGCTGGAGACCATGAGCGAGGCGGAGCGGCGGTTGCTGCTGGCGCTGGCGCGGGTGGTGCTCGATCCGGCGCAGGGCGGACTGAAAGAGCAGCTGTCGCGGCCGCTGGTGGCCAGGCCCACGGAAGCCTTGCCGCAGCGGCCAGCACCGCCGCAGCAGCTGCCGCCGGCGCGTGGCTCGCCCGATCTTGAATACTTCAATGGCTGGGGCGGCTTCGCCGAGGATGGTCGCGAGTACGTCATCTCGTTGGCCGGTCGCGCCAGCACGCCGGCGCCGTGGAGCAATGTGCTGGCCAACGAGCAGTTCGGAGCGCTGGTGACCGAACGCGGTTCGATGTGCACCTGGTCGGTGAACAGTCGCGAGAACCAGCTGACGCCCTGGTCAAACGATGCGGTGAGTGATCCCTCCGGCGAGCGCTTCTACCTGCTCGCCGACGACGGCGAGCTGTGGAGTCCGGCGGCGCAGCCGATCCGGCGCACCGACGCGCGCTACGAGATCCGCCATGGCCAGGGTTACAGCCACTTCGACGTCACGTTCCAGGACATCGTTTCGCGCCTGACGGTGTTGGTCGCGGCCACCGATCCGGTGAAGCTCTGCCGGCTGCGGCTTACCAATCATTCGACGACGGCCCGCCGCGTGACGCTGGTCTCCTGCGTGGACTGGGCGCTGGGAGCAACGCGTGCCGGCGTCAATCATGATGTACAGACGCATCTGGATCCGGAAACCGGAGCGCTGTTCGCTGCGAATCCCGCCCTGATTGATTTCGGCTCGCGCATTGCCTTTTGTGACCTGGGCGGACGCCAGCAGCACTGCACCGACAGCCGGCGCGAGTTCCTCGGGCGCAATGGCAGCCTGGACTGGCCGGCGGGCCTCTCGACGCGGTCGCAATGGACGGTGGCGAACGCACCCGGGCGCGATCCCTGCTGTGCATTTGCCGTGACGCTGGAGCTGCCGCCGGAGGGATCGGAGGAGGTGCTGTTCCTGCTGGGCCAGGCGGAGAACGCCGGCCAGGCGCGGCAACTGGTGCAGAGGTATCGCGAAGGCGGCGCCCAGCCTGCACTCGAGGCAGTCAAGGATCACTGGGATGGACTGCTGGGCGCCGTAAGCATCCGCACGCCGGACCGCGCACTGGATCTGCTGTTCAATCGCTGGTTGTTGTACCAGACCATCAGTTGCCGCCTGTGGGGTCGCACCGGCTTCTATCAGTCTGGCGGTGCTTTCGGGTTCCGCGATCAGTTGCAGGACGGCATGGCGCTGACCTTGTGCGCGCCGCAACAGGTGCGGGCACATCTGCTGCGAGCTGCCGCGCGACAGTTCGTCGAAGGCGATGTGCAGCACTGGTGGCATCCGCCCAGCGGACGTGGCGTGCGCACGCATTTCTCCGACGATCGGGTGTGGCTGCCGTTTGCGGTCGAGCAGTACATGGACTCCACCGGTGACACGACTGTCCTCGACGAGGTGGTGCCATTCATCGAGGGGCCGCCGCTCCCACTGGACCGCGAGGATGCCCACTACGTGCCGCAGGTGGCGCGGGAGAAAGCCGATCTCTATGAGCATTGCGCGCGCGCGCTGGATCGCAGTCTCGCCAATGGTGCCCATGGCCTGCCGCTGATCGGTGGTGGGGACTGGAATGACGGCATGAACCGCGTCGGCCACAAGGGACGGGGCGAGAGCGTCTGGCTGGCGTGGTTCCTGATTTCCACCTTGCGAGGCTTCCTGCCGGTGGCCCATGCGCGCAGCGATGAAGCGCGGGTAGCGCGCTGGACGGTGCATCTTGAAGGCCTCGCCCAGGCCTGCGAGCGCGAAGCCTGGGACGGACAATGGTACTGCCGCGCCTTCTTCGACGATGGCACCCCGCTGGGATCAAGCCGCAACACCGAGTGCCGCATTGATTCGCTGTCGCAGAGCTGGGCGGTCCTGTCGGGAGCAGCCGAGGCGGCGCGCGCTCTGGAGGCCATGGAATCCGTCGAGCGACAGCTGGTACGTCAGGACGAAGGGCTGGTCTTGCTGTTCGCACCGCCTTTCGATTCCGCGCCTGTGGATCCGGGGTACATCAAGGGTTATCTGCCGGGCCTGCGGGAGAATGGCGGGCAGTACACCCATGCGGCCATCTGGGTGCTGATGGCCCAGGCCATGCTGGGTCGGCAGCAGCAGGTGGGCGAGCTGCTGCGGATGCTGAATCCCGTGCGCCGCGCCGCCACGCAGGATGGCGCGAGGACCTACCGCGTCGAGCCCTATGTGATCGCGGCTGACATCTACTCGGGTAGCGGCATTGCGCAACGCGGCGGTTGGACCTGGTACACCGGCGCGGCCGGCTGGATGTATCGCGCAGTGCTCGAACAGGTGCTCGGCATTCGAGTCAGCGGCGATGTGCTGCGTGTGGTGCCCTGCGTGCCGGCCGACTGGCCGGAGTTCGAAGTATCGCTGCAGCTGCCGCAGGTGGACTATGTGGTGCGCATGAAGCGCGGGCCGGTCAAGGCCGCGATTCTACGGTTTGACGGCGTGCCGGTCGCAGGCGATGCGGTGGTCCTCCAGCGCGACCAGCGGCGGCATGTGCTGGAGCTGACTCTGCCGGATGCAGGCCTGTAGATTTGCTGCGGCCTCCTGCGCGGCGAGGTCGGGACCCTGGGGCGCCATCGCGCGTGCCAGTACCATCGCCATCACCATCGCGGGCACACCAAGCATCCAGGTAAACAGCAGTTTCATCGGGGTCTCCGGGATCGTCAGCCAGCGGGTGTCTGGCGACCATAATTGCCGCGCGTGTGGGCGCGCACCATAGGAGAACAGGACAAGCGATCTGAAACCCGATGCCCCTTTTGCTGTGGGACGTTTCCTACACGTGTAGCAGCCCGGCGCTGCGGTGGCGTCAGAGGAAATTGTTGGGCCAGATCATCGTGCGCCACATGTGGGCCACGGGTGAATTGTCGAACCCCAGGCCTTCCGCCGGTTCGCGGAAGTGGCGGCCGATGATGTCGGTGAAGATGTCCGGGTCGACTTCGACACCGTCCTGGAAGGCATAGACGTCATAGATCGTGATCAGCCGCGAGGTCATGTACCAGCGGTGATTGCGCGCTTCCCGATGCGCCTGGTGCAGATACTCCGGTGGACTGAAGTCCGGACCGAAGAACTGGTTGTACGCATCCGGGTACTTGAAGCCCACCGATTCGTCGGCGAAGTACCGCAGGGCCTGGTGATTTTGCACCGCCCAGGCGACTTCTTCACTCACGTAGGGGGCGATCATCTGTGCGCCCCAGTAGCCGTGGTCGGTGCGCAGCAGGGCGCCATTCGAGATGTCGTGCAGCAGGCAGGCGATCACCACCGTCTCGCTCTGGCCGGCATCGAGGGCAGTCTTCGCGCTTTGCAGCAGATGGCGGAAGGCGATGTCGCAGAAGCGGTAGTGGAAGAAGTCGAGCAGCTTCGGGCGTTCGGGCATCAGCGGCAGTTTCGGGTTCTGGCCCATCATGAACACGGCGCCGGTGTCGTTCATGTGCCGCAGCAACCCTGACTCGACTTCCACCACGCCCTCGGCCGTGAAATTGGTCACCGGCTGCGGCATCACCATGCGCTCGCGCCCGGCCTGCGGGCATTGCTCCGGGGGCAGAAATTTCGGCTTCCTGCGGTAGGGAATCATGGCTCGTTCCTCGCCTGGCGCGGCGCCAGCGTGGCGCTGACCATCAGCTGCATCTGGTGGTAGATCATGATGGGCAGGATCATTGCGCTAATCTCCGCCGAAGGAAACAGCACGCGGGCCATGGGCACGCCGCTGATCAGGCTCTTGAAGGAGCCGCAATACAGAGCGGAACGGCAGTCGGCGGTCGGCAGCCCCGCCAGGCGCGCCCCATTGAAGGTCACCAGCATCGCGCAGGTCAGCAGCAATGCGCAGATGCCGGCCAGCACCAGCAGCGTGGTGAGCGGCTGCCTGGACCAGATGTCCTCGTTCACGGCGGCGGAGAAGGCGCTGTAAACGGCCAGCAGGATGGTAAGCCGGTCGGACCACGTGATCAGCGGCTTGTGACGCCCGGCCCAGCCGGCCAGCAGCGGTCGCAGCAGATGGCCCAGCACGAAGGGCAGCAGCAGCTGCATCGCTATCTTGCGGATTCCAGACAGCGGCACGACCGCATCCTCCTGGGCCTGCAGCAGTGCACCGACCAGCAGCGGGGTGATGATGATGCCCAGCAGGTTGGAGACTGCCGCCGCGGTGACGCTGGCCCCCACATTGCCGCGCGCCATCGACGTGAATGCAATCGACATGTTCACCGTGGAGGGCAGGGCGCAGAGGAACAGCACCCCGGCCCAGAGGTGGGCGGGCAGCAGCGCCGGGAACAGCCTGGAGAGCGCCAGACCCAACAGGGGGAACAGCAGGAAAGTGCTGCCCAGGATGAGCAGGTGCAGGCGCCAGTGCGTGACCGCAGCCAGCAGGTTCTCGCGCGGCAGCTTCACGCCGTGCAGGAAGAACAGCAGCATCACCGCGGCGGTGGCCAGGTTGCCGACCACGTCTTCGGCGGCACCCGAAGCCGGCCACAGCGTGGCCAGCAGCAGCGTGGCCAGCACTGCCGGGACGAAAGGATCCGGCAGGAAGCGACTCATCAGTGGCCGGCCGGCTGACCCTGCGTCGCCGCCTCGGCGCGACGCCGTTGCTGTGCCCGCCGCGACCGCATGTTCAGCAGCTCCACCATCACCGAGAACGCCATGGCGCTGTAGATGTAACCCTTGGGTACATGCGCGCCGAAGCCTTCGGCCACCAGGGTGGTGCCGATCAGCAGCAGGAAGCCCAGCGCCAGCATCACCAGCGTCGGGTTGTTGTGGATGAAGTTCGCCAGCGGCGTGGCAGCCACCATCATCACTCCGACGGTGACCACCACCGCGATCACCATGATCTGGATGTGCTCGGTCATGCCCACCGCGGTGATGATGCTGTCCACCGAGAACACGATGTCGAGCACGATGATCTGGCCGATGGCCGCGCCAAAACCCAGCGTGACCTTGGGCGTGAATACGTCCGGGTGCGGGTCCGGGTCGGTGTTGTGGTGGATTTCCTTGGTGGCCTTCCAGATCAGGAACAGGCCGCCGGCGATCAGGATGAGGTCGCGCCAGGAGAAGCTGTTGCCCATCAGCGTGAATACCGGCGTGGTCGCCTTGACGATCCACGCCACCATGCCCAGCAGCGCCAGCCGCATTACCAGCGCCAGGGTGATGCCGATGCGCCGCGCCCTGACGCGGTGCGCCTCGGGCAGCTTGTTGGTCAGAATCGAGATGAAGATGAGGTTGTCAATGCCAAGGACGACTTCCATGGCGATCAACGTGACCAGCGCCAGCCAGGCGGCCGGATCGGCGGCCAGGACCATCAGTTCGTTCATCGGGAGACTCTCACCCTGCTTTTGCGCGATTATCGCATGTGCTGCACAATGGCGTAATGCATGCGCTGTCCGTGAAGGGTCTGACCAAGACCTACCGCAATGGGGTTCAGGCCCTCAAAGGCATCGATCTTGACGTGGAGGAGGGCGATTTCTTCGCCCTGCTGGGGCCCAACGGGGCGGGCAAGACCACCCTGATCGGCATTGTCACCTCGCTGGTCAACAAGACCGCAGGCGAAGCCAGTGTGTTCGGCTTCGACCTGGAGCGCGAACTGGAGCGGGCCAAGTCCTGCATCGGCATCGTGCCCCAGGAAATCAATTTCAACATGTTCGAATCGCCCGAGACCATCGTGGTCAACCAGGCGGGCTTCTACGGGGTGGAGCGCGGCCTGGCCCGGCAGCGGGCCGAGAAATACCTGAAGCAGCTGCAGCTGTGGGACAAGCGCAAGGGCATCGCCCGCACGCTCTCCGGGGGCATGAAGCGACGGTTGATGATCGCGCGCGCGCTGATGCACGAGCCACGCTTGCTGATCCTCGATGAGCCCACCGCGGGCGTGGACATCGAGATCCGCCGCTCGATGTGGGATTTCCTGCGCGAGATCAACCGCCAGGGCACCACCATCATCCTCACCACGCACTATCTGGAAGAGGCCGAGAACCTCTGTCGCAACATCGCCATCATCGATGGCGGCCGCATCGTGGTGCGCGACCGCATGAGCAACCTGCTGCGCAAGCTGCAGACCGAGAGCTTCCAGTTCACGTTGCGAAACCCGGTGACGGTGGTACCGGAATTGCCCGGCTATGCGGCGCTGAGACTGGTGGACGATCACACGCTTGAGCTGGAGGTGTCAAAGGAGCAGAGTCTCAATGACATCTTCGCGCGCCTGTCGGCCTCCGGGCTGGACGTGATCTCGATGCGCAACAAGGTCAATCGCCTCGAAGAAATGTTCATGCGCCTCGTGGAGAACCGTACGCCATGAGTACCCAGGCGCTGCCGCTGTCGGCCATCCGCGCGACCGGCTTTCGCACTATCATCATCCGCGAGTTCAGCCGCATCATCCGCATCTGGGGGCAGACGCTGGTGCCCTCGGCGGTGACCACCACGCTGTACTTCGTGATCTTCGGCAGCCTGGTGGGACGCCGCATTGGCCAGATGGGCGGCTTCGACTACATCGCCTACATCGCCCCGGGCCTGATCATGATGGCGGTGATCACCAATTCCTACGGCAACGTGGTGTCTTCGTTCTTCGGCGCCAAGTTCGGCAAGCACATCGAGGAACTGCTGGTTTCGCCGTTGCCCAACTGGGTGATCATCGCCGGCTACGTCTGCGGTGGCCTGCTGCGCGGGCTGCTGGTGGGGCTGGTTGTCACCGTGGTGGCGCTGGTGTTCACCTGGGTCAATTCCCACCACCTGCAGCTGCACAATATCTTCGTCGTGCTCGGGGCAGTGGTGCTCACCTCCGCGGTGTTCTCGCTGGGCGGCATGGTCAATGCCGTGTTCGCCAAGAACTTCGACCATATCAACTGGATCCCGGCCTTCGTGCTCACGCCGCTGACCTATTTCGGCGGCGTGTTCTACTCGGTTGACCTGCTGCCGGAGTGGGCGCAGAAGATCTCGATGGTCAATCCCATCCTGCACATGGTCAATGCCTTCCGTTACGGCTTCCTCGGTACCAGCGACGTGAGCGTGCCGGGCGCGTTCGCCATCATGATCGTCTGCGTGGTGGCACTTTACATGGGGGTGCTGACCCTGTTGAACCGCGGCAGTGGCATCCGTGACTGACCGCGGTCGATTTCTGGGGCGGCTGCGCGAAGCGGCACGCCGCCACGAGTCGCTGGTCTGTGTAGGGCTTGATCCGGAGCCCGGCAGAATTCCTGCGCATCTGCGCGCATTGCCGCAGGCTTTGTTCGAGTTCAATCGCCGCATCATCGATGCGACCGCGGAGTTCGCCTGTTGTTTCAAGCCGCAGTTTGCGCACTACGCTGCGTTGGGCGCGGAGGACCAGTTGCTGGCCACCATCCGCTACATCCACGAGCACCATGCCGGCCTGCCGGTGATCCTGGATTCCAAGCGTGGCGACATCGGCAGCACGGCCGAGAAATATGCCCAGGAATCGTTCGGCCGCTATGGCGCTGATGCCGTGACCGTGAATCCCTACCTGGGCCTCGATACCGTCGAGCCCTATCTGAAGTGGGAGGATCGCGGCGTCATCGTGCTGTGCCGAACGTCCAATCCCGGTGCGCGCGACTTCCAGGACCTCGTGTCCGACGGCAAGCCGCTGTACCGGCACGTGGCCGAGCGCGTGGCGCGCGCGTGGAACGCCGGCGGGCAATGCATGCTGGTCATCGGCGCGACGTATCCGCAGGAGCTGGCGGAGATTCGCGCCATCACTGGCGAGCTGCCCTTTCTGGTGCCCGGCGTGGGTGCGCAGGGTGGCGACGTGGCGGCGGCCGTGCGGGCCGGCCGCACCGCCGACGGCTTCGGAATGGTCATCAATTCTTCGCGCGGCATCATCTATGCGGGAGGAGGTGAGGAGTTTGACCAGGCCGCCCGTGAAGCCGCCAAACAGTTGCGCGACGAGATCAATCAATACCGCTGAAGTGGCTCAGGGAGACAATCATGCAAGGCAGATGCCTCTGCGGCGCAATAAACGTTACAGTCCCAGACAATACCGCCATGAACGCCTGCCATTGCAACATGTGTCGGCGCTGGGGCGGCGCGCCCATGATGTCTGTTCACTGCGGCCCGGACGTGAGCTTCGAGGGTGCCGACAAGATAGAGACTTTCCGATCCTCGGACTGGGCGGAGCGGGCTTTCTGTAGCGTATGCGGAACCCACCTTTACTACCGATTTATTCCGGTAAACGACCACATTCTGTCGGTGGGACTGTTTCAGGACGGCCCGGAGTTTCTATTTCTGGAGCAGATATTCATTGACCAGAAGCCCAATAGTTACGACTTTTCAAACGCTACATCCAGACTGACAGCAGCGGAAGTCTTTGCCAAATATGCACCGGAGTGAGAGGTGTCGGTGTAGTTGGGCGGTGCGCCAGCCATGGAATTGAATGCCATCTTTCCCGCGAAATGTACCTGGCCGGAGGCGATTGATGACCTTCCCCACGCGTCTCGTGATGCGACCAACATAAGGTTGGTGGCAAAAGCCAAGGGTATTCGCGAGCTCCCATTGCTTCGCGACCTGAAAGCCCTTTGGTGCTCTGACATTGACGCAGCGGCGCTTGAATTCGTCGGTGAGTGCGCAACCCTGGAGTCGCTGTACATTGAAAACCTCCGGGCCGACAACATCCGCGCACTGCTCAAATTGAAGCACCTGAGGATACTGAGTATCGAGACATGTTCCAGAATCGACTCAATTCCTGACCTGGAGTCACTGCACGAGTTGCGTGGTCTGGCCCTTACGCACTTCAGCAAGGTTCAGGATCTTCGTCCGCTGGGTGGGCTTCGGCGGCTCGCCTCGCTGGCGGTCGCGGGAAGTATGTGGAAGAGAATGAATGTCTCCAGCTTCTCTCCACTAAGGGAATTGAGGGATCTCGCGTTCCTGCATTTGACGAATATCAAGGCAGCCGATGAGTCTTTGGAGCCTTTGCGCGGGTTGTCCAATCTCAGGCAGCTGGATATCGCCAACTTCTATCCGACGCGGGAATTTGCGAAACTTGCAAGGTCTCTTGCGTCTACGGAATGCACATGGTTCAAGCCCTTTGTTGTTCTCGAATTCGCGAAGTGCGCTGAGTGCGGTAGCCGCAAGGTAATGCCGACCGGCAAGGGTGCATCGTCGATTTGCCCGAAATGTAAAAAGAGCAAGTTTGAAGCGCACATTGCGGAATGGAATGAGGCGTCGCGCACCACCACCTGACTTTCGGAAAGTTGCAAAGTGTGACCGATAGCTGGCGGGATGCGACATAGGGAGGCTTTTGCAACAATCCAGCAACATAAATGTCATGCCACCTTCGCCATGTCCCTGCAGCATCCTCGGCATGGCACGCATCACCGCACCGGCGCGCGTCCTTGAAGTGCTCGCCTGGCTCGACCAGGCAGAGCTGACGGCCTGCCGTCGTCT
>DATKBK010000175.1:0-3882 GCA_035514045.1 Steroidobacteraceae bacterium
GAAGTGCTCTCGGCCAGCGCGATGGTGTTCAGCACGTCGGTGTACTGCGCGCCGGTGTGGTGCAGGCTCACTGCTGAGCGGAATGTGCCCACGGTGTAGTCCAGCGACAGGTTGGCAATCCACTCCGGCGTATATGGCAGGCGGTTGCCATCGGGCGTGGTCAGCGTGCCGGTGCTGCTGAAACGGTCACCGTTGAATTCGGCCACGGGGATCCAGGTGAAGTTGCCGCTGAGGTTGAAGCCACCGCCCAGTTCGACCCCGGCGCCAGCTTCGAAGCCCTGGTGCAGCGTCTTGCCACCATTGGTGACCTGGAACTGGCTGGCGCTGTTGGCCGGAATGATCTGGTTGTCGAAGTCCATGCGGAACGCGGTGAGTTCGTAGCTCAGGCGTGCAGCGCCGCCGCGCAGCCCCGCCTCGATGTTGATCGAGCGCTCCGCCTGCAGCTGCTGGTCCTCCAGGCCGTTGAGTGCATCGCCATTCAGCGCGGGCGAGAACGCCTTGTACACATTAGCGAACGCCTGCAGTGTGGACGGGAAACTCCAGGTGACGCCGACGCCGGGCATCAGCTCGGTATGCGATGACCTGGCGCGATTGCCCTGGTCGTCGGTGCGGCGGCGATCATGGCGGCGCTGCTCGTAAACTTCCGCGCGCAGTCCGGCAGTGACGGCCAGCCGGTCCGACAGGATGAAGCGGTTCTGCCCGTACAGTGCCCAGCTGTCGGCCGAGTCGATTACATCGCGGCTGAGCGTGCCGGTGCGTGGTGTGGCGCGCGTCGCGGCCACGGTTTCGTCGTGCATTTCTTCGGCCATGTAGCGCAGGCCGATCTCGGATTCGCTGGCGACCCGGAAGCTGTCGTGGCTCAGGCTCAGCCGGCTGTCGAAGCCGATGCGCTCGAAGCTGCGGTTGTTGCCGTTCAGGGTGTCGGCATACACCCAGCTGCCCGCAGCGGTGGAAGCGCTGTTGTTGGTGGCATAGCGCCAGTAGTCGCGATACGTCTCACTGGCGAAGGCCACGGTGTTGAGCCGGGCGTTGTCGCCCAGCGTCCACTCGTGGTTCAGGTCCAGCGAGCGTCGGCCGGTCAGGAACCAGTCGTCCGGAGCCGGGTTGTTGTCAGCGCCTGCCCAGTACTCGTTCAGGAACAAGCCGCGGTAGGAGATGTTGGCATCGTTGTCATAGTCGGTGTACTTCAGGCCCACGCGCTGGTTTGCGCCGATGGCCACGCCGGCCTTGAGCATGACATCGGTCATCTCGTAGCCCTTGTCCATGAAGCCATCGCTGTCGGCGTGGGTGATGAAGGCGCCGAAGGTGGCATCGCCGGAGTCGCTGCTGCCGCCGGCCTGCAGGCTGTACTCGCGGGTCTGGAAGGAGCCGGCGCGCACGCCCAGTTCCAACCCGTCGCGCGGCTGGCGGGTGATGTAGTTGATCACGCCCCCAATGGTGCTGGGCCCATAGCGCAGCGAGCCGGCGCCGCGCAGCACTTCGATGCTTTCCATGCGCTGGATGCGCGGGTTGTAGTAGCGGCCATTGCCCACGAACAGCCCAGGCGCCACCGGCACACCATCCTCAAGGATGAGCGTCTTGTAGTCAGCCGAACTCAGGCCTCTGATGCCGATGTTGCCCACGATGGCCGTTTCTTCCTCGGCCTTGATCGCCACCCCAGGCACGGCTCGGAGTGCCTCCTCGGTGGAGCGCGGCTGCCGCAGCTGCAGCTGTGCCGCCGTCACAATGGTCACGGCGCCGGGCTGGCGCGCAAGGTCGCCGGCGTCTTCGCCAATCACCAGGATCGACGGCAGCGTCTCCAGCTGTCCGGCGGCGGCAGGCTCGCCAGCGAGCGCAGCGGCGCTGGAGAATACGGTGCTGGCCACGACGACGGGGGTGAGGCTGGCGCGCACTGCAGCGCAGAGGCGAAACGACATGGGGACTCCCTGACATGAATGACTGGCGAAATCGAATCTTAATGAAAACGATTCTCATTCACAAGCCACCTGGAGTAACTTCTATCCCGCTACAGCTCCCACGGTACAGCTGCTGTTCCGGGCCACGGCTGGGCAGCCGGGGGTGTGTCAGACAGAGCGGCGAGAACGCTGCCCAGCAGGCGATGCAGATCACCGCGGTGTCCGCTGCGCGCTGCGGAAGCCTGCTCGTCCGAGGTCATGACCACCGTCAGCCCCGGCCTCGGCACAACGTAGAGCATCTGCCCGCCGTAGCCCCAGCCATAGCGAACCTCCTCGCCGCCGATGCGGGTCGAGAACCAGGCATAGCCATACCCGTCGCCCGTCCAGCGAGACTGCGTGCGCGGTCGCCAGGAAGTGTCGATCCACTCGCGCGACATCAGGCGCTGGCCCTCGGGTGTGACGCCACCCCGGCGATACAGCTCGCCGAAGGCCAGCAGTGAGCGCGGGCTCATGGCCATCTCGTTGCCGCCCATGTAGATGCCCTGCGGGTCGCGCGTCCAGCTGGTGATCTGGAAGCCATCGAGCGGTCCCAGCCAGTCCCGGGCCAGCTGCAGCGACGAGCGCCCTCCTTGCCGGGTCAGGATTGCCGAGAGCAAATGCGTGGACCCGGTGGAATAAATCATCCGGCCGCCGGGCTCGTCTTCGAACGGTCGCGCCAGCGCGGCTCGTACCCAGTTGCGGCTGGTGACCCAGGCCCCGTAGCGCGCGCCGGAGGTCGAGCCGAGGCCGGCCTGCATCGACAGCAGGTGGCCGATGGTCACCTGCCGCAGGCGCGGATCGGGTTGCGTGGGCAGCTCTGCGGCCAGCAGCGGTGCAATGGGCTGATCGATGCCCTCGAGCACGCCCTGGTCGATCGCGATGCCCACCAGGGCCGACATCACCAGCTTCGATGCCGATTTGATGTTGGTGGCAGCGGTGGTGCGGTGTCCGCGGTAGCCGCGTTCGGCGAGGATTTCGCCATTGCGGGCGACGATCACCGTCTCGAGCGGGGTGAGCGCCGCGGCCTCATCCAGCACTCCCGCAAGTCTGGCCTGGGGTGTCTGCGGCGCGCTGGCAGCCTGGGCCGGCGCGACCAGCACCAGCATCGCGCCGAGGGCCAGCAGGCAATGCGTCAGCATTGAAGGTGTGATGGAGCGGGTGATGGGAATCGAACCCACGTTAGCAGCTTGGGAAGCTGCAGTTCTACCATTGAACTACACCCGCAAACTGCCGCGATTCTAGTGCGGATAGCGCAGCAGCGGCAATGCGGCCCTCGCGATTACTTCGGCCATGCCGCCAGCAGATTGTAAAGGCTGATGGCGCTGATCAATGTTCCCACCAGCACCAGCAGGTAGCGCGTCTTGATATGCCGCGTGACATAGGCGGCGAAGGGCGCCGCGAACATGCCCCCCAGCACCAGCCCCGACACCGTCAGCCACACGCTGGCATCCAGGATGGAAAAGAACGCCGCCGCCACCGCCACGGTGAGAAAGAACTCGGCGAAATTCACCGACCCGATGGTGGTGCGCGGATCGTGTCCGGCGCCGACCAGCGAGGTGGTGACGATGGGGCCCCAGCCGCCGCCGCCGGTGGTGTCCATGAAACTGCCGAACAGCGCCAGTGGTACCACCCGCGAGGGGCGCACGTCGCTCTTCACCAGGATGATGCGGCGGAATGCCCTGGCCAGCACATACAGGCCCATCAGCAGCAGATAGCCGCTGATCCAGGGTTTGAGCAGGGCACCGTCGATGTTGCCCAGCACATAGGTGCCGATCAGTCCGCCGATCACGCCGGGGATGACCAGGCTCAGGAACAGCTTGCGGTTCACATTGCCCATGCGCAGGTGCGACACGCCGGAGATGCCGGTGGTGAACACCTCGGCCAGGTGCGTGGCACCGCTGGCCGTCAGCGGCGAGGCGCCAGAGGCCAGCAGGAAACTGCTGGCCGT